>NZ_VHIJ01000046.1:0-22334 GCF_006680095.1 Pseudarthrobacter sp. B4EP4b
GCCGCCCCCGCCCCGGTTTCCTCCGCGAACAGATCAGCGGTTGGGGCATGATCGCCCCGGCCGCCGTTCTGCTGCTGCTGTTTGTGTTCCTGCCGGCGATCCTGGGCTTCGGCCTGGCCTTCACCAATGCCCGCCTGATCTCTCCGCGGCCTGTGGAGTTTGTGGGGACAGACAACTTTGCCCGGCTCTTCACAGATCCTACGTTCTGGCGTGCCCTGCTGAACGTGACGTACTTTGCGGTGGTCGTGGTGCCGGTGCAGTCCGCCCTTGCCCTGGCCATGGCCCTGCTCATCAACAAGAAGTTCCGCGGCGTCAACTTCTTCCGCACCATCTACTTCCTGCCTGTGGTCACGTCCATGGTGGTGGTGTCCCTGCTCTGGATGTTTATGTACCGCCGCGAAGGGCTGATCAACGAGCTCCTCTCCACGTTCAGCTTCGGGCTCATCCAGGGTGCTGACTGGCTCAATGACCCCGCCACCGCCATGCCGGCCATCATCGCCCTGTCCATCTGGCAGGCAGCCGGGTTCCACATGATCATCTGGCTGGCCGGACTGCAGAGCATTTCCGGTGAACTGTACGAAGCCGCGCAGCTGGACGGCGCCAGCCGCTGGCACCAGTTCCGCTATGTGACGTGGCCGGGCCTGAAGCACACCCGCAGCCTGGTGCTGGTCACCATCACCATCCAGGCGCTGGGACTCTTTGACCAGGTCAGCGTCATGACCCAGGGCGGCCCCCTGGATTCCACCACCACCATCATCTACGAGGCAGTCCGGTCCGGATTCAAGCAGCAGGAAACTTCCTACGCCTCGGCCATCTCGCTCGTATTCTTCGTCCTCGTCCTGCTCGTCTCCGCGGTGCAGCGCTACCTCACCCGGGAGAAAGACTGACATGAACAACCAACTGCTCCTGAGGAGCGCCGGCACCATGCTGGTGCGCATCCTCTTCGCCGTCGTGGCCGCCTTCCCCATCGTTTTTATGCTGATTTCCTCCCTCAAGCCGGACCAGCAGATCTTCGGCGACATGTCCTCCGTGGCGGCGTTCCTGCCCATCGGGAACATCTCGTTCGATAACTACGCGGCGGTGTTCGACCGCGTCCCCGCCGCCCGGTTCATGATCAACTCCATCGGGGTCTCCGCCGTGACGGTGGTGCTGGGCATCTTCATCAACAGCCTGTGCGCCTTCGCGCTCTCCCGTATGGAGGTCCGCGGCAAGCGGATCGTCTTCAGCGCCATCCTGGCCACGCTGATTGTCCCGTTCCAGACCCTCGCCCTGCCGCTGGTGTGGTGGGTCAACCAGCTGCCCTACTTTGAGCTCGACGGCTTCAGCCTGGAGTTCTCAAAGGGCTGGCTGGACACCTACCAGGTCCAGATCATTCCGTTCCTTGCCAACGCGTTCTCCATCTACCTGTACCACCAGTACTTTGAGTCCATCCCCAAGGAACTGGATGAAGCGGCCCGGATCGACGGTGCAGGCTGGTTCAAGATCTACCGGCAGGTAGTCATGCCCTTGGCAGGCCCGGCCACAGCCACAGTGGCCATCCTGACCTTCCTGCCTGCCTGGAACTCCTACCTCTGGCCGCTCATGGTGGTCCAGTCCGAGGAGCTGCGGCCCGTGATGATCGGCATCCAGTACTTCTTCCAGCTCAATGTCTCCTGGGGCGAGGTGATGGCCTACGCCTCACTCATCACCGTCCCCGTGGTGATCCTCTTCATTGCCTTCCAGAAGTCCTTCATCAACAGCATCGCCTCCAGCGGCGTGAAAGGCTGACCATGACTTTCCTGACGACGACGGCTGCCGCGCCCGCCGCGGTTCCGGCGCCCGGTGCCGTGGCCGTTCCCGTTACGGACCCGTTCCGCCCGGAGTGGCACTACACTTCCGAACGCAACTGGCTCAACGACCCTAACGGCCTGGTGTACCTCAACGGCACCTACCACCTCTTCTACCAGCACAACCCTTTCGGCCCGGACTGGGGCAACATGTCCTGGGGCCACGCCATCTCCCGGGACCTGCGCCACTGGGAAGAGCAGCCCGTGGCGATCCCCTGCGACGGGTCCGAGGCGATTTTCTCCGGCTCCGCAGTATTTGATAAGCACAACACCAGCGGACTTGGCACGGCGGACACTCCCCCGCTGGTGGCCATCTACACCAGCGCGTACACCGCCGCCTCAGCGCTGGCGGGACGGCAGGCCCAGTCCCTGGCCTACAGCCTGGACGAGGGAATGACGTGGACGAAGTACCAGGGCAACCCGGTCCTGGACCGGGCGTCCGCGGACTTCCGCGATCCCAAGGTTTTTTGGTACGACGGCGGAGCCGGCAGTTACTGGGTGATGGTCGCCGTCGAGGCAGTGCACCGCCAGGTGGTGCTGTATAAGTCCGCGGACCTTTTGGCCTGGGAGCACCTGAGCACTTTCGGGCCCGCGAACGCCACCGGTGGGGTGTGGGAGTGCCCGGACCTCTTCGAGTTGCCCGTGGACGGGGATCGGGACGACACGAAGTGGGTCCTCATCGTGAACCTCAACCCCGGAGGGGTGGCCGGCGGCTCAGCCGGGCAGTACTTCCTGGGAGAGTTCGACGGCGTGACGTTCCGGTCCGAAACGACCGTCACCGCCGGCCTCCAGCAGGATGACAGCCGGATGCGGGACTACAACTGGCTGGACTGGGGGCGCGACTACTACGCTGCCGTCTCCTTCAGCAACGCGCCGGACGGGCGCCGGATCATGATCGGTTGGATGAACAACTGGGACTATGCCGGATCCACGCTCACAGGGAGCTGGCGGAGTGCAATGTCCCTGCCTCGGGACGTGTCGCTGACCCGGGTGGACGGACGCGTGGTACTCCGGCAGGAGGCCATCGATCCCATTTCCGGACTGGAATCGGCGCAGTTCCGGCTGGGCTCCAGGCCCTTGGCATCCGGGGTTCTGGACCTCCCCGTCACCGCTGCAGTCACACGGATCGACGTTGACTTTCAGCCGGGTACGGCAAGCAGGGTGGGGCTTGTGCTCAGGGCCGGCGACGCCGAACGCACAGTTGTCGGCTATGACGTGGCGGAGGGAATTCTCAGCCTGGACCGTCGCGAGTCCGGGCTGGTGGATTTCCATGGGGCCTTTCCGTCCGTCGAAGCCGTTGCCGTACCACTGGAGGACGGCTTCCTCCGGCTCCGGATCTACCTTGACCGGTGCTCCGTGGAGGTCTTCGCCCAGGACGGGCTCGCCACACTCACGGATCTGGTGTTCCCCTCGGAGGCGAGCACGGCTCTGGCGGTCTTTGCCGAAGGTGAGGGCGCGCACCTGGCGGCGCTCGCCGTCGTCGGGGGCTGATCGGCTGACTCAGTAAGAGCCCTGCACGGCGGTCCGTGCAGGGCTCTTCAGCGTCTTTTTGACCGGCTACTTCGCCGCCGGCAGCGTGGTCCCGGCACGCAGCCCGAGGGCCATGTCCTGGGTAACTCCAAGAATCTCCACCAGGACGTCCGCTTCACGGCGGATGTCGGTGACGTTGACCGATCGGGCGGACCTTTCAACGCGGCCCGCCGGGAACCCGTTGATGGCCACAGCCCAGGAATAGGCAGCAGGGTCCTCCGATTCCCACGTCACCCGGATCTCGCTGACCCCGTCCACCGTGGACAGGACCGCCACCTGGACGTTCCGTGGTGCCGCCAACGGCTGAGGCATCGGCATGGTGCTGACATGGACAGGGGTCTTCAGGACGTGACTGCTTCCAACCATGTTCGACACCCGCAGGATCATCTCCCCCTCGAACTCATGCGCATACGTGTGCTTGAGGACGGGTTCGCTGGCGGTCACGTCGTAGTCGCCGTCGCCGTCGAGGTCCCATTCGTACTGGTTCACTGCGCCGATGGACGATGAGGCATCGAATCGGATCTCCATGCCGGGCGCAGCGAATTAGCCGTTGATCGGCAGCCTGGCCTCAACACCGTTGTTCCTGCCGAGCGGGATGACGGTGACCTGCACCGGCGCTCCGGTCTGCTGGCCTGAGGGCGTGGGGCCGGGCTGATGGATGGTGGCCAAAGGAGAAGGAATCCCTGTGTTCAGCGGAGCTGACGGAATGCCCGCCACTTCGGCACATCCGGCAGCCAGCACGAGTACCAAGCCTGCGCTGGCCAGTTTTGCGGCGCTCCTGGTCATGATCTCCCCCTCGATCGCTGCCCTCAAGCATCAGCATGCGCAGATACCTAGGGTTTCCGATACTGGGGCAGACGCAAGATTCCGGAAAGAAGTTCTGGCTGCTGCCGGAGCTACTGCCCGGCCGGCGTGGTCCCGAACATCAGGGTCCGCCGCCGGACGTCGTAAAAGACGGTGGCCGAACGTTTCAGGAGGCCTTGGAGAACCTCGGCATCCTCAGCATCCAGCGTGAGCACTTCTTCCCAGGCCCCTTGGTCCAGGACCAGTTGCAGAGTCCAGGTGCCCGGCTTTCCGGCGTCTCCGGCCACCCAGCTGAATTGGTAATGGTTGACCTGCCGGACCTGGATGCTGTCATCGGTGATCGGTTGTTTCGGTGTGGGGCTCATGGTCCCCCTCCTGGATTTGGTGTGAGTGGGCCCGCTGCATAAGCCAAGACCCAATCTAGACCTGGTGCTCCGCTTCATCCAGAGCCAGCTGCAGCTGTATTCGGGCGCGAAAAAGATCTGAATCACCACACTCACATCGGTCCCATGCGGGTTATCCTCAAAATGCGTATCCAGTTGCGGGGGCATCCGGGCGGGGGGCTAGGCGCACCCGCGGTGTGACAGCCGCGGGCCAGTTTCATCATTTGCATTCACACCGGGAAACCCGGGCGGATTTCAAAGGAAACGAGCATGGGCCGTCGTCGCGCAGCAACTGACCCGATCTATCCACGCTGGATCTGGATCGCCGCGGCGGCTACCGTGGCGCTTCTTATTGTGGGCGGCGCACTGGTGCTCCGGACGCTGATCTTTCCCGCCGATTCAGGTGACGGCGGAGCCGCAGGAAATGGCAATCCACCCCCTGCAGGCGAACCCCTGGCGCAGGACGCTCCTCCCGCCGTCGCCGGCGCCTCTCCTTGTATCCCCCTGAACATCCTCACGTCGCTGGAAAACGCGGAGATGGTCCGGGCCCTTGCAGCCGAGTACATATCCAGGCCCCGCAATGTTGACGGCAAATGCGTGGCACCGGCCGTCTCCCAGGAAAGATCAGGAGTGGCCGCCGGCAAGGCCGCGGCACAGTTCCCCGGCGTTTCCGCCGGGGAGAGGCCCACTGTCTGGCTGCCGGACTCCTCCGCGTGGTTACGCATTGCCGGAGAAGGTGCCGGCGCAAACCGCATCCCCCAGGAGGGAACCAGCATGGCCCGGAGTGCCATCGTTGTGGCGATGCCGGAAACAATGGTGACTGCCCTCGGCTGGGACAGGCAACCGCCGTCGTGGTCTGAGGTGTTTAAGATGGCCGGCGAGCAGGACGTCTGGGAGCGCCTCGGCCACGGCGACTGGGGCAAATTCAAGTTCGGTAAGGCCAGTCCCCTCGTCTCGACGTCGGGCTTGATGGCCCTTGCTGCTTCCTACGGTGCCGCCGGCGGCAGCCCTGGCGGTTTGGACGGCATGGATCTGGAAGCATCGTCGCTGGTGGAGAAGGTGCGTGCCGTGGAATTGGGCACCAGCCACTACATGGCCACGCCCGAGCATTTCCTCTGGCACGCGAGGGAAGCCGACGACGCCGGGAAGGTTTCGGAATTCCTCTCCGCCGTAATCGTGGATGAAAAGTCTGTGTGGGACTACAACCGCGGAGTGGTCAGCGAGGACGGAACAACGAAGACGTCCGGTCCCGCCCCCAAGGAGCCCCTTCGGGCCATCTACCCCACCGACGGAGTCCACGTGGCGGACAATCCGGCCGTCATCCTTGACGGCGATTGGGTGGGGAACCAGCAGCGCCTGGCGGGACAGGATTTCCTCGCGTTCGCAGTGACGGAACAGGGCCAACGTGTTGTTGAGGCGTCCGGGTACCGGAGCGTCCAGGGCAAACTGGATTCCGGGGTGGAGAAAACCGGCCGCTACGCCGAGACACTCCAGCCCCTGCCGCTGCCCAAGGCGGAGGCACTGGTTTCCATTCAGGAGAGCTTCCCCGAGGTCCGGAAACGGGCCAGGGCTTTGTTCCTGCTGGATGTCTCGGATTCCATGGTGCAGGAGCCCGGAGTCACCAAGCTGCAACGGGCCAAGGACGCGGTTCTCAAGGCCCTGGACCATTTCACGGGTGAGGACGAAGTTGGACTGGCCGCGTTCTCCCATGAGGGCGACGGTCCGCTACAGCCGGGCATCGTCAGCCCGGTGGCCCCTTTCAAGACCAATAAGGGCGACATCGCCGCCAAGCTCAATGAACTCCAGGCCGTGGAGGCTACGCCTCTGTTCGAAGCGGTGAGCCGTTTCGCGGGCGATCTGGCCAAGGACTACAAGGACACGTTCATCAACACCATCGTGCTTTTGAGCGACTGCAAGAACGATACCCGCCACCCGGGAGACCTGGGCGGGCTCTCAGAACAGTTGAGCCATCAGTACCACTCGACGCCGGTGCTCGTCTTTACCCTCGCCTACGGGCCGGACGCTGATGTCCCCACGCTCCGGGACATTGCCCGGGCCAGCGGCGCGCACTACTACGACGCCACCGATCCGACCAGGCTTGATGAGGTGCTCGGCGAATTGGTGACCAGCTTCTAGGAAGGGTTGCCCGCGGTCAGAACCTTGGCCGCCTCCGCAAGTTCGTCGTCGTATCCTTCTTCGAGCGGCGATTCACCCAGGCCCAGCACTGCCAGCAGCGATGGATCGTCGAATGCATCGGCAACACAGCGGATAATCGCCGGGGGCACGCGGAAATGGGTGTCGATGGTCAGCAGCCCAAGTTCCGCAAGCTCCTCCAAGCGGCCCATGGCCACCTTGGTGAGCAATTCGGCGGCCTTCTGTTCTTCTTCGGGAGCGTGATCGGGCGCCGCCAGGACGCGTTCCACCAGCAGCGGTTCGGCCGCGGCCGCCGCCAGGAGGACGGAAACCTGTATTGCGGCGATGGTGCGCTCCCACGGCTCTTCAGGATCGAGCCGGAGCACGGCCTGCTCGAGGAAGAGCGAGGTGAATATGGTGAACTCGTCCACCTGCTCGGCAACGCTGCCGTCCAGGAAGTGTGCGGGATCCTCGAACGGCACCACCTTCGTCGGCTTGACCTTGATCAGCTCGGCGGCCTGGAGCGCGGCCCAAATTTCGGCAAGCAGAGGTACCTCGTACATGCTCCGTACCGTAAGGACATCATCGGCTGCATCCTTCTTGGATCCGCCCTTGGCCTGCACGCCCACGCAGGCGGCCGCCTCCTCAATGTCCCGCAGGCGGAGGGCGCCCGTTCCGGTCACGGGCTTCCCTTCACCGATCCATACCAATAACGCTGTTGCCTTCTGGATCAGCGGCATTTCCGTAAAGGCTGACAGTGCCTGATCCTCGGGAATGTCCGGAATCTCGATGGTCTCCTGTCCATCAACGCCCTCGGCAAGGCTGTCGAAGACATCCAGAACCTCGGCCAGTAGCTCCTCTGTCCCCGTCCACCGGCCCGTTTCCGAGAGGAACTCGACGTAGCTGTGGACGGAGTCAACGATGAGGGCAACCTGTTCGGCGTCCACGACCTCGGGTGCCTGTGCATCCGCGGCGGCCGAGACTTCCTCCGCGACCGCGTTGGCCAGGGTTGCAGGGTCGAGGCTTGTCATGTCGGGCGCAGCCGTCATCTCCATGTAGCGGCTGATGGTGGGTTCCATCAGCTTCAGGTATTGCAGGGCTGCAGCGCCTGCTCCGGGAGTGCCGTCGTCGAACCACTGGACATAAGCCGGCGTTAAGGCGTCAAGGGCCCGCCCGGCACGGAAAGAACTGAGGGAGACCGGCGCTTGGTGTCGTTTCTGCGCCGAAGTTTTGCTTGCGCGCCGGTTCTTACTGTTCTTGCCCAAGGAGTACCTAACTGCTGGAGAAATGTTGCTCGAACGACGCTACTGATTTCGACGGCGGCATGCCACTTTGGATTGTTGTGCAGGAGGCTGTTCAAGATTCAGGCACTTTCCCGCGCCCCTTTCAGGACGACCACCAGTTGGGCGTCCGGCCGAGGGAAAATGTCAGACCCCATTGTCATGATGGGTTTATGGGGACAGCGGCGGTGGCGAAGGCGTTTGAGGACATCAAGGCCGCCCTTGCCGTGCTCAACGCGGAGGCGGAGGGCTGCGGTTCGGAGCCCTTCTCGGATGCTGATCCGCTGGCCGGGCTGGGAGATGGGTGCCTGGACATCCTCGCCGGGGCGCGGGTCGCGGAGGCCGGGTTCGCCGCTTTGAAGGCCCGCGCTGCCGTGACGTACTCGGACACTGCCCAGCTCATCGCGGGGCCCGAGGCCCCGGTGCAGGCGCTGGAAATGGCTGTCGCCGCGGAAATCGGCGCCCTCCTGGCCCTTGGTCCCCGGGCCGCGGGTGCGTTCCTGGCCGCGTCCCACACCGTGGTTAAGGAGTTGCCGCTGGCGTTCTCGGCGTTGCAGGCCGGGACGATCACCTGGCCGCACGCCCTGGTCGTGGTGGAGGAAACAGCCGGCCTTGACCCCGCCGGCGCTGCAGCGTTGGAGGCACAGTTCCTGGACCCGGACGTGCCCAGGCCCTCTACGGCCGCCCCGGTCGGGGAGTTGCCGGCGTACCGGTTCCGGGCCAAGGCCCGGAAGTGGCGGGAACGCCACCACCCGGAATCCATCGAAAAGCGCCACGCCAAATGCGCCGCCGACCGGCGGATGGAATACACCCCGGACCGCGACGGCATGGCCCGCGTTTCCCTTTACGTCCCCGCGGACCAGGGCTCAGCCATCTGGAACCGCACCACCGCCATCGCCCGCGGCCTCCAGGGCCCCGACGAACCCCGGACCATGACACAACTCCGCCCCGACATCGCCGCCAGCATCCTGCTCGGCGCCGGAACCGCACTTCGCCCCGGCCCGGAAACCAGCACAGCACAAAGCAGCACGGGAGAAAGCAGCGCGGGACAGGCCAGCACGGGACAAAGCGGTGCTGGAGAAAGCGACCCGGCTGCAGGCAGGCCGGGTGAAACCTACGCAGGTGCCGGCTTGGGCGACGTCCCGGTACCCAGGGCGGACGTTCTAGTCACCGTCCCGGTACTCGCCCTGTTCGGCATCACGGACGAACCGGCAAACCTGGACGGCTATGGTCCGATCCCCGCGTCGATGGCCCGCACACTCGTCGCCAACGGTGCCACCTCGTTCTACCGTGTGCTGGTGGATCCGCGGGACGGGGCGCCGTTGGAAATCGGCCGCACCAGCTACCGGCTGACCAAGGCTATGAAAAAAGCCCTGCAGCTTCGGGACGGAAGATGTACTTTCCCCGGCTGCAACAACCCCTCCCTGGACAACGAGGCAGACCACCTTCAAGCCTGGCAACACGGCGGACATACCGGGATCAGCAACCTGGCCCAACTCTGCCCAAAACACCACCGCCTCAAACACGCCACCGGCTGGACGCCCACCACGGCCGCCCAAAACGAACCACCCGGCTGGACCTCACCCACCGGCCGCCACTACAAAGCCGAACACCACGACTGGGAACCACCACACTGGCCCAGGCGACTGGTACCGCCTTGGAAAGGCGCTTGGCCTTCACGATCGTCACCCGGCGATCCGCCCGACTTTGTCTACAGATGCTCTCCCGGGGAAGACTACCTGGAGCGGTTCCTCCACGGCAGCTCCTAGCGAACCAGCAATCGGGGCGATCGGGGGTCCTGCATGCGAATCTGCAAGACCCCCAAACGTGTCTCACATGTCTTGCAGTATCCTGCAGCCTCATGCGGGCCTTTGCCGGGGCACCTGCACGAGCAGGAGGTGACTCAGTTCATTCCTGCCCGGGCTGCGGGTGCGAGCGACAGTGCGAGCGCCCACCCGCCGGCCACGCCGATGGCAAGCAGTACGGTGACGAAGCCGATCGCCGGTGGGCTCGGCCATGTCAAGGCGCCGCCGTACCGCAGCAGGGCGATTGCCTGCAGAATGACGAAGGCAACGGAGGTCAGGGCCACGGGGCGGGCTGTGCGGAGGTCGCGGCTGATCTGACCCTGCGCGGCCGCCCACCCCAGGCCGACCAGCCACGCTCCGATCGCCCTCCCTGTGAGCTCGGTCAGAGGCCAAGGCCACCACGCCGCGGCAGGAATCGGTGCTGCCAGCAGCGCCACGCCGTACAACAGCAGCCCCCCGCCGATTCCCGCCAGGAGCAGCCGGAGGACAGGCGGCAACACTGGCCTTCCCGCTGTTCCGGACACGGGGGCAGGAGGCCGCGATCTGAGCTGCATTCTGCTGATGGCGAGCATCGCCACTGGCACCACCGCATATATTGCCAGCCATGCCCACGTGGCTATTTGGGCAGTGGGGGCAGTATCTGGCGAAAGGTGGAAGCGATCGATATGGACCAGGGTGACGCCCAAGGTCAATGTCGTGAAAATGAACACAGGCCACACCGCCAGCCTCGCTGAATCCCAACTCTCCGAACGGGCGCCGGTCACCTCCAGGCCTGCACTCGCCCAGTAGGCAGCCCCGAGGAAGACCGCAGTCATGGGCGGATTGACTGTCCACGCAAAGAATTCATTGGTCTGCAGCGGAAACACGAACAGCACGAGCCCGGCAAGGAATACCAGGAATGCAGCGATGTACAGCAGCCACCGCATCGGCGGAATCAACGGTGCGACTTCAGTTGACGCGGACATCACCTGGCCGCTCCTCGGGTGCGGTTTCCCCGCCAGGAGCATGAGGCGAGGCAGGCAGAGGGTTCTCGGCCAGGTATGCGTGAAGCATCGAGACCACGGTGGCGCCGTCCCCGACTGCCGTAGCCACCCTTTTGATCGAACCGGACCTCACGTCGCCGATAGCGAAAACGCCGGGCAAACTGGTTTCCAGCGCCAGTGGTGGCCTGGCGGCCCGGACGGACCCGGTGTCACTGACATCCCGGGCGCCCGTACGCAGAAAACCGGCCGGGTCACGCTCTACAGTGGCCGGCAACCATGAGGTCCGCGGCACCGAACCGATCAGCACAAACAAACCTGCCGCTTCAATCTCCTCGCTCGCTGTTGCATCGGAGGCTTCAGATGCGGCGACCTTGACGGCGGTAAGGAATCCGTCCTGATGGCGCGCCCCCACGAGCACGGTGCGATAGCGGATCACGATATTCCGGGTGGCCTCCAGTTGGGAGATGAGGTATTCCGACATGCTGACCGACAGGGTGGGTCCGCGCACCAGCAGCGTCACTTTCTTCGCATACTTCGCAAGGTGCAGAACGGCCTGTCCGGCCGAATTGCCGCCACCCACCACGCAGACGGGCTTTCCGGCCATAGACGGCGCCTCGGAAACTGTAGCCCCGTAGAAGACGCCTCTGCCGACCAGATCCTCGAGCTGAGGTATGCCGAGACGGCGGTAGTCCACGCCGGCGGCCACCACCACGGTGCGGCATCGCACCACGCTGCCATCGGAAATTGACACAGCGTAGAGTGCGCCGTCCACGCGGAGCCCCTCCACCTTCCGCAGGAACAGGAAGTCCGTCCCCAAAGTCCAGGCCTGATGGAATGCGCGGTAGGCCAGGTGGGCACCGCTCACACCGCGGGAGAAGCCAGGGTAGTTGCGGATCAGTGAACTGGTGCCAGCCTGGCCGCCCACTGCTTCTCCCTCCACCACCATGGTGGAGAGGCCCTCCGAGGAGGCATAAACAGCAGTCGCGAGACCGGAGGGACCGGCTCCCACGACCACTACATCGAAGATCTTGTCCGCCGGTGGCGGTCGCGTCACCCCCATCGCTTCAGCGATCTCCTCGTTGCTGGGGTTCTCGAGCACAATTGGTGGAGCGGTGAACTCCAGCACCATAACCGGCATAACCGGGTTGCGCAGGCCCAGGCTCTCCAACGTCCGTTGCGCGGTCTCAGACCCCACAGGGTGGAAGACCGCCGGGATGTGGTTTCGGCTCAAGGAGTCGCGCAACATATGAGTCCTTTGGTCGCCTACCTCTCCGATCAGCCGGACTGCCTCGAAGCCGACACCCTGGGCCAGGTGCCAGTCGTCGAGGGCGTCAGTAATTGCCCCGTGGAACTCTTCGTCACGCGATCGCTCGGGACGTATGATCACCAATTCGGCGTACCCCTGGGCGATTGCCCGGAAAACGGTGGGGGCGCTGGCGAAGTCACCCCATGTCACCACAACACCGCGCTTGGCGGCAGGGTGAAAGCCATAGGCACGTCGCAGGAAGTCGAGTCCACTACGGTCAGCAGGTCCGTAGCACCCAAGTATGAGGGCGACCGGGCGGTTCCATCGCCGGAGCCCCTCCAGCACCGCCCGCCCGTGGGCGTAGTCGGCGCAGGCCACCACCTCGTAGTCGGCACCGTACCGTCGACGTAACTCATCTTCAAGAATCCGCCGGGAGTTCGGGTCTGTGGTGGCGAGCAGCATGATCGGAACCGAGTGGTCCATGGCCGCCGTCTTTCCGGATCAAAATGGTTCGGTGGCGCTCACGATACTCGCGATTGAACGATGGGGACAAGAGGTGCCCGGTGCCTGCGGAACGTCCTTTGCCGGCCGTCGACGGAGTTGTATCGCGCCCGCCTCGTCACCTCGAATCTGCCATTCCAAGGGCGCGACGATTCTGCCAGAATGGCTCCCTGGGCGGGCAAGCCGGATGACCTGGCAAAACGGCAGCGATGAAAGTAGAGGACCGATGGAGGATCGCCCGATTCCGGGAATCAGCCTCACTGCCATACCCAGTGGAACAGGGTGCCTGGAGTGCCTCAACGGTGACGGCCCAGGTTGGTGGCTTCATCTTCGCCGCTGCGCCCAATGCGGCCATATCGGATGCTGCGATTCGTCACCGTCACAGCATGCCAGTGCCCACGCGCGCACCGTCGGCCATGCCGTCATGAGGTCATTTGAACCTGGCGAGAACTGGTTCTACCAGCACACCACCAAAAAGTTCTTCCACGGTCCGCGGCTTCCGGATCCCCAGTCAAGGCCCCTGGATCAACCGTCGCCTGCCCCCGCAGACAAGGTGCCGGCAGACTGGCGGGACCACCTGCACCGGTAGCCGCGCAACCGGAAACAACCGCGACGCCGGGATTCAGTGAAGGAGGCTGGTTAGGCTGTAGGAATGGCGACAGTTATCCTCGTGCGGCACGGCCGCACCACAGCCAACGCCGCTGGACTGCTGGCTGGTCGGGCGGCCGGCGTCAGCTTGGACCAGATCGGGCTCGAGCAGGCAGCTCTAACCGGAGACCGGCTCGCGTTGGTGCCTTTGGCCGGGGTGGTATCCAGCCCCCTCGAGCGTTGCCAGCAGACCGCCCGGCTCATCCTCGACCGCCAGGCTGGTAATCCTCATTCGCCATCCGATCCCGATCTCACCGAGTGCGATTACGGCCAGTGGCAGGGCCGCATGCTCAGTGATCTCGCGACCGAAGACCTGTGGGCTGCCGTGCAGTCCCAGCCGTCCGCCGTCGTATTTCCCGGTGGTGAATCCATGGCGGCGATGCAGGCGCGGTCGGTAGCAGCAATCCGACGCCACGATGCAGCCTTCCAAGCCGAGTATGGGCCAGGAGCCGTGTGGGTGGCAGTAAGTCACGGTGACGTTATCAAATCAATCCTCGCCGACGCGCTTGGAATGCACCTCGACCTTTTCCAGCGCATCAACGTGGGCCCGGCCTCCGTATCGATCGTGCACTATGGTGCTGTCCGGCCGAGCGTCTATGCGACAAACACCGATGCAGGCGATCTGTCATGGCTGTCCAAAGGCATCAACTCCGGCGATGCACCGGTGGGCGGCGGTGCAGGGCAAGCGGCGCCGTAACCTCATGTGCCTAGAATACTGACATGCCCACACGAGTTCATGAGTTTGCCTGGCCTGACCGGGTCGTCATCGGCACCATCGGCGAACCAGGGGCCCGCACGTTCTACCTGCAGGTACGCACAGGTAAGCAAATTGTGAGCATCGCCTTGGAGAAGCAGCAGTCGGCCCAGCTCGCAGAGAAGGTTGACGGCATCCTCGATCAGCTCAGCACCCTCGAGGGCAACCCCTTCAGCGTTCCCAAGGGTACTCCCATCGAACTGGTGGACAACGACCAGCTCGAGCCGGTCGAGGAGCAGTTCCGAACCGGTGCAATGACCTTGGGCTGGGACCCGACGACGGCGCAGGTGGTCATTGAGGCATACCCGCTCACCGACGCTGATGATGACGACGACTCGCCTGACCAGAACGGCATTGAAGTACCCGAAATGCTGCTGGTGCGGATGCCGGTTGGCACCGCCCGCGCCTTCGCCAAGCGGACCCGTGAAGTTGTGGGCGCCGGACGTCCCGCCTGCCCGCTCTGCGGTTATCCCGTGGACGCGGACGGGCACGTCTGCACCCTGCCCGAAGCCTGATGCCCGCGCCCGAGCTGCTGACTGCCGAGCTCACGCTCTCCGGGCGGATCACGACGGCGTCGAATGCCACCTTTGTGGGCAGCATCGGCGACACCACAGTCGTTTATAAGCCTATAGCCGGGGAGAAACCGCTGTGGGATTTTCCCGACGGCTTCCTTGCCCACCGGGAGGTCGCCGCCTACCTGGTCTCTGAGGTTCTCGGCTGGAACGTTGTGCCTCGCACCTGGCTCCGCGATGGTCCCCTAGGCCAAGGAATGGTGCAACTGTGGCAGGACACTGACCCCGACCAGAACGCGGTGGATCTCGTTGCCGCGCATGACGTTCCGAGGATCGGGTGGAAACAGGTCCTTGAGGGGGAGGATGAGACGGGGCGGATGGTCGCCCTCATACATGAGGACACGCCAGCGCTCAGAAGCATGGCGGTGTTCGACGTCGTCGTCAATAACGCTGACCGCAAAGGCGACCACGTCCTTACCATGAAAGACGGGCACCGGCACGGAGTGGACCATGGACTGACCTTTCACCAGGACCACAAGCTGCGCACGGTGCTGTGGGGGTGGCTGGGAGACACATTGACCGACGAGGAATGCGACGGCGTCGATCGCGTCATCGAAGGACTGCACGGTGAGCTGGGGCGAAACCTCGCGAACTTGCTCAGCGCCGAGGAAATCGCCTCACTCGCCAAACGCTGTGCCCGGTTGCGCTCGGCAGGGCGGTTTCCGGCTCCGAGCGGTGACATGCCCGCAGTTCCTTGGCCACTGTTCTAAGGACACTACGGCTGCAGGCTTCGCACGTTGGCCCATGGCTCCCCCGCCGCTGCAACCTAGGCGCTCTTGTGGATAATTTCAACCTGAGGGGTGCACGGACGGCACCTCGCGCGAATCCTGGATTCTATTCAGCCGGGATGTCAGGACCCGAATTTGAAGGACTCGACGACGTCCCCGGCTCCGGCTTCCCTGAGATAGTCATTCAGACTCCACTGTGCGCGGAGGGCGGTCACCTCTACTGCAACGTTTCCGCCTCTCCAGTCAAGAAGGATGAGGCGTATTTCGAGTGGGGCACCGGCTGCGTGGTAGAAATCGGAAACTCCGCCACCGACCATAAGGGGAACTGCGTGGAATAAACCGCCGAGCGGGCATGTGCTCTTCCAGTCGTCGCTGACGCGGAAGTCTAGAGCTATTCCCGTCAAGCCGCCAAGTGAGGTGGGGGCCTCTGCTGCAATTTCAAGGCCTGGGACGGTGCGGTACCAGGCGGCAAGTTCTGCGGCGCTGGTACCTACTCCTGGCTGAGCTTCTTCACTGCACTGCGCCGCCGCGCGAACATTTTGGTACACACCAATGTAGCTTCCGCCCCAAACTCCTTCCTGGGGATCGCTGGGGCGGAGCAGCAGTACTTGGCCGGGAAGGTCTTCCTCGTTGGACCATCCCTTTGGGACTGTGTAGGACAGCTTCGGTTCAAATGATGTGGTTTCATGTTTTGTGCCGGGTTCCAGGGGGCCCAGGCAGATGCCACCGTGGGGATTGGGGCAGATGAAGGGTGCAGATTGCTCGGGGCGATCGAGCGTGGCACCGCTGGGGGCAGCAATCTGTGCAACGGCAGCCACCTCATCGGCGCCGAGAGCGCGGGGCCAAGTTCGAACGTCGTAAATGGTTCCTTTGAAGAATCCTTCGGGTTCTCCGTGGGACTGGCCCCTGCCGAACAGCAATGCCCCCTGCGCTGCGAACAAATGGTCAGTGGCGATACCTTGCTCGCTCACCGGGAAGCCGTTGAGATAGAAGCGGGCCTTTCCGGCCGCGGTATCGTAGACGCCGGCAAGGTGTACCCAGCGGTCCGGTGTCACCTCGACCCGCGTCGCCCGGTCGCGGTTGGTGACGAAGTTGTCCCCGTTTCCGTCCTTGGGCTTGACCGAGAAGGACCAGAACCCTTCATTGACGCCCAGGAAAAACGCACCGGCAGTTTGCCCTGCTTGGGTGAGCACTGTGACGTTCTGCCCGGGTTGACCCTTGGGGCGTACCCACGCGCCGACCGTGAAGTTTGAGTCGGTGGCGACCGGACCGGGAGCGGAAGTGCTAGCGAAGCCAGTACCCTCAACCAGCAACCCCTCACCTGTCCATTGGGCGCCGCCTTGCATGGAGAGGGTCACGCCGCCAGTCGAAGCTTCAGGAGCCGTGAGTGGCCACACGTTAGCTGCGCCCAAGTCCCTTGATGAGTTGCAGGCAGCGAGGGTCCATGCCAGCATCGCGGCAACGATTATCGCGACGATGAGCGCCTGGCGACGGCCGGCCGGGGGTTTGATGATCGATAAGGCACCATCGGTGCTGAGATCCCGGATACCCATAATGGCCTCTTTGCCGTCTAGTAAGGCGAGATCCGGACAAAAAAGGATCGCCGGTTACGGGTGGACCCATTCAACCGGAAATTATGAGGAAGCCGTCGGCGTCGTCCGGCGGGGGATGCGCAGACCTTCAAGATACGCTCAGCCCCCAGCTAAGGGAAGGGACCCGTCAGGCATCGCGCCGTGACAGCGGGCACAATTGGGCCCCGGTCCAAGGCGTTCTGCCCATCGTCATGCGGCTGGCAGGGTCCGGGCATGGTGAACTTATGACGGATGAGGCATCAGCTGCCACCGCCCGAGGCCTGGCCGACCGAGCCGGTACGACGCCGGCTTCCTCGGGTCCCGGTCACGGCATCCTGTCTGGGTGTTCATCCCGCAGAGTGAAGAAGCTCTTCGGATCGTCGGCGCCCAACAGGTCGTGGTGGAAGGCGATGGCGTCCACGGGCCGGGTGTCCACGAACAGGACCGCGACCTCCCGGGAGTGGACCACGGTGTACCGGGTCAGCTCTTCCACCCAGGAATGGATCCCGGTGAACTCCTCGACGAACAACCCGTCACCGAGCAGGGCCCGCTCCTCGAGCAGATCGTAGACAAGATTCCAGGCAAGATCCATCAGTTCGTGGATCGCCGCGTCAACAGTTGGAGCCGTCATAGCTCCATGGTGCTCCCGGGCACCGACAGTTTTGGGGTAGCGGGCGGGTGTGTCCTGCAGGGCTGTTGCTATGAGCGCTGGGCGTGGCGAACATGGGAGGTGTGGACATGAAAGGCATCCGCCGGCTGGCCTTTCCCCTGTGCCTGCTGGTACCGATAGCCGGCACGACAGGATGCTCCTATGACTACCCGGACCAGGCGAGCACCTCGGCAGCCTCAGCCGACGGCACGAGCACAAACGACCCGATATGGATCACCGGATCCTCTCCACAAACCGTTGATCCTCTGGTCCTTCAGCACCAGGTCAGAAACTACCAGGACCTGGACGCGCTCTTGAAAGCCGTGCCGGGGCGGGTCCTGCTCTTCCAAAAAGGTCCACTGGACGGCCCTGCCAGGGGCTTCGGCGGGAGGGAACAGGTGCTGGCGGCCGGCCAGTACACGGTCACTGTCGCCTGCGTCGGGGCCGCTAATGCCACGATCTTCATCCGGCAGGAGCATCCCACGGTCATCCTCTGGCCTGTCGAGCTCACAGTGGACTGCCCAGGAACCATGTCCCAGGTCATCACGCTTCAAAAGGGCTACGTTTCGACGCACCTATCCCTGCCAAGTCCCGGAGACACGCCCTGGACAGGGGCAGTCGGCGGAGTACGCGTTACCGGTTGAGCATCCCGTCTGCTCGACGAGGCTTCCCTACCAAGATCCGCGAGTCTAAAGGGTGGCGTTCCCGTCGTCTCCCCATGAGATTAAGCTGTCCGGAGTCGGTCTGATCACCTGATCCAACAGCACTCGTTCCACGGGCTCAGCGTAACGCCACTGCTGCCCTTGAGCTTGTCGATGACCGGATTATGCGAACCAGGACGGGCGCCTGAGCCCTTGCGGTGGATTCGGCGGTCGTCTGCCGGCCGAGGGCCACCAAGGCGAGGGCATCGAACTTGTCGGCATCCCCACTGTTCCACGCGGCCCGGAACTCGTCGGTCTTGCGGGATGCGGCGACGGCCTTGTTGCCTCAGGTGTTGGCGTCATTTACCCGGGCCCGTTCCGGATGCAATCACATACTGCGATCCAAGCGCTGATTGCGGCGCAAGGCAAGCCTCGAACTCGTCCGGGCACAAGTCGTCGGTCCGGTGCGGCTGACCTTGTCACATCGCTGCCGGCGGTGCTCAACCATGACCCAAACAGAACGAGAAGGCCGCGCTATGGAGCACAGATCCCGGGGCGTCCTGCCCCGCGGCCTGAGCGTTACCAGTGGCCAGAAGATCATGAACCGGTAACGGCTGTATCGATGCAATCACGTGTCCGTAACCCTTAGTCGAAGGAAGGAACCGGCGCCTCGCTACACACCTACACTGAGCCATGAGCACGACCGCAGCGTTGATCCTGATCTTCTGTGTTGCCACCGCCTGGATCTGCTTGACGGTATTCGTGCTCTTACGGTTGCGCCGCCGCCGGCGTGGGTCATCGCTCGTCGCTTCCGCTCCACCTACGGCCGAACCCGTCAGCAGCCTCTCTTACAGACCATGGCGCGCCGAAGGTGCAGTAACCGGCAAGATCCCGAGACATCGGCGCCGGCTGAGAATCAGGAAAGTACACGGCTGATCCCTCTGCTCTACAGTCCCCTCTGCCGGCGGTCCCGTACCCTGAGGACCTCGACGACCCCGGCCAAGGCGAGCGGGAACGCCACGACAACGGCGAGGTATCGCTTCAGGTCGTATGGGGAATCCAAGGTCGCCCCGCCCACGAGAAGCCCTGGCAGCCCCACGCAGACTGTCACCCAGACGCGGTTGTCCAGTGCGCCGGACCAGACGGCGGCCGCGAGGGACATCGTGCAGCCGGCGAAGATGTAGCGGTTAGCGATCCAGACCTCTTCCTGCTCTGCTGGAGCCGGGAGCCACATGTGCCAGCCGGCGTGCCATATCCCGTAGCCGATCAGGATCATCGAGGCGAGGACGAGCAGGATCCAGGCAATGGTTCTGGCTCGCCGGTCGATCTCAGCCGACTGTGGCCTGGTCCAAGGCATAGAGCAGCCCCTCAGTGTCCGAGACGTCGTAGAAGGCCACGGTTTGCCCGAGTCCCAGGCTGAAGAAGTCCATCCCTTTGTTTTGGTACATTCCCATTCCCGTGCCGAAAAGTCCGGCCACGCCCTGAGCCCCGTAAGTCACGCTGACATGGCGTCCGTCTTTGGACCGATCTACATTGGTCGCCATGCCGCTCAGGGGCGAATCGGAAAGAGAACGGTCTCCTATGCAGACAATTGCCCGGCGATCGGTGAGCCCGCAAACGGTGCATAGTTTCCTCCACTTCTTATAGACAAACCTGCCGAAGAAGTTTTGCACAGCAGCGTGTCTACCGGAATGGGTACCCTTCCGCACCCTCGGCTCGGTGATCCTTGCATCTAAAAATGGACGATTCGTCAGCGGTACGCTCTTCCGGGAAACCGGAGAGCAGATCTCAAAAATCAGCTCCCCGGAAGCCGGCCATGGCCCCGATCCAACCGGCGGAGAAGAAGTCCCAGCACTCCTTGCCACCGTGGATCCCAGCACGGCAAACCCGGCATGGACAAAGTTCGCCCCCAGGGATGTCCTGCCGCTGCCTGAATGATCACAAGCGATTAACTTGGAAAAGGCATCTGCTTGGTCACCGATAACTGCCCGTCGACGGCCCAGCGACACCTGACATAGCGTCTCGCGGTGCGGCAGGGCACATCAACTGAGGGTGCAAGTCGGCTCGTCCGACTTGCACGGTGAATCCTAAGCATGCTTAGTCTGGGTGTAGCCGAATGCGAACGGCTGCCAACCAGAGGAGGAAACACCATGGGACTAGGCGACAAGATTGAAAACGCTGCCGAGAAGGCCGGCGGCAAGGGCAAGGAAGCGGCCGGTAACGCCACAGGCGATGACAGCCTGAAGGCTGAAGGCCAGACGGACCAGGCCAAAGGCGACGTGAAGCAGGCCGGCGAAAAGGTCAAAGACGCTTTCAAAGACTGAATGATTTTACGAAAGGGTGCGCTCAGCGAACGGGGCGCACCTTTTTCGTGCCCTCATTTTGCTGCGCCACGCCCGCCGATCCGACACTGCCCGCGGCACTTTAAGACGCCCATCGACAAACCCGCCGCTCGAGCCTAATCTGACCTCGCAGGAATCCGACAATGAAGACGGAGGTGCCCAAAATGGGCGCACAGGAAGATGTGGGACTGGTACGGCGCGGCTACGAAGCTTTCAACGCGGGCGACATGGACACACTCAGGGAACTATTCACAGAGGACGCTGTGTGGCGCGTAGGCGGCAGCGGCGCCCTGTCAGGGGTGAAGCACGGCAGGGACGCAATCCTGGCCTATTTCGGCGAGCTGGGTTCGCGCTCCAACGGCACCGTCAAGGTCGATCTGGAAGACGTGGCCGCCGGTGACAGGTACGTGATCGGGGTCCAGTCCAACCATGCAGAGCGCGATGGGAGGTCACTGGACCAACGATCCGGCCTGGTATTCACCCTCGCCGACGGCAAGGTGACTGAAGTCCTGGAACTTCAGGAAGATACGGGCAAGGCATCTGACTTCTGGTCCTGACCGCAACACCGCACCTCAACCGAAAGGCGCGCCGCAGTAACGGTGCGCCTTTTTCGTGCCACTCGGAGTGCCTCGTCATAAAATTCTTGAGCAACTCTTGGGGACTTTTGTATTCCTCTGCTGGACCCGGTCCCCCATCATTGCCTCAGGGCGCCTGTCAGTCCCGGCCGGGCCCGGGTAGGGAGAATCCCACCGGCGATGAGGATGGAGCCGATATGGTGGCGTTCCGAGTAGCACTCGGTCAGGGCGGGCAACCGTCGTGGTGGCTTTACGGAGCCAATGACGAACTCCTGGCATGGGCCGGCAGGAATTACGTCTCTCTGGCCTTTGCCCGTGATGAAGCGGCCGCATTCCAATCAGCAGCGCGGCGGGTGGAGTATCAGATATACCCTCACCCGGATGGCGGCTGGGGCTGGAGGGCAGTGCAGCCTGTGGACTACTACATGGCCCATTCCGCCGGCGGCTTCACCAAACCGGCAGAGGCGCGCCGCGCTGCGAAAAAGGTTAAGGCTCTGGCACAGCGGGCCTCGGGCCTGTAGCCAGCGCACAGCGAAGGGTCTGCGCCGGCCAGCGGGGATCGCCTATAGCATCAGCCGGCTTTGTCGTACTTGAACACGATTGAGTCGAAGACGGCGCGTGCCTCTCTCATCAGCACCGGGTTGATCAATTGGTCGATATAGCCCACCGAGACCACAGCTCGCTGGCCCTCCAAGTCGACCACCCGGTAGGTTTCGTATTCATTCTGAGTTAAGTACCAGCGTGAGCAGCCGATGTTAGATGAGGAGTAAATGCATAACTCGCGGCCGTTGCAGGCTGTGAAGTCCACGTTGCCCTCGACGGAGTGGTTGAATTCGAAGCCGGAGTAATTGCCGACCATGACCCTGGCAGGAGGGGTGCTTGCCGTTGGCGTCTGGGCTGCCATCGCCTTAACGAAGGCCTCGGCCGACGGGCCGACATCGGAAAGGGCGCCCATCCAGTGAACTGGTCCCCGAAAGTTGGACTGGCTTAGTAAGAGCCTAAACTGCAAGGGCCTGAGCACGGTATTGCACCGGGCTCAGGCCCTTGAGCCTTGTTGAGATTCTTTCGGTGTTGTACCAGTGGATGTACTCGTGAAGTGCTGCGACCAGTGCGTCGGTGTTGATAAATCGGACGTGGTGGAACAATTCTTCCTTGAGGTGTCCGAAAAAGTTTTCCATCACGGCGTTGTCGTAGCAGTTGCCCTTGCGCGACATGGACTGAACTGCGCCGGCTTTCTTGAGCAGGTTCCGCCATGAGACGTGCTGGTACTGGAAGCCCTGATCTGAGTGCACCAGCACGTTTTGCCCGGGTTGAAGGATGTTCAGCGCCTCCCGAAGCGAGGTGTTTGTTAGCTCCAGGTTTG
>NZ_VHIJ01000047.1:0-365 GCF_006680095.1 Pseudarthrobacter sp. B4EP4b
CCGCCCCGGCCCCGCCCTCACCCACACCAACGCACCCAACACCAACGGAACCAGCACAGGTCAGGGCAACCCGCGTCAAGGCAACACAGGCGAAGGAAACACGAGGGAACGCCACCGCGATCAAGACATCACGGGTCAGGGCAACACAGACGAAGGAAACGCGGGACAAAGCAACCCGGGTGAAGGCAGCCTGGTAGCCACCGGAGACGGCGACCAGAACACGATCGGGCTGGCCTCGCTGGCCGCGGCTGACCTCCATGACACCGACACCGCCGGTAGCTGCGCCGCGGACCGTGAGGCGCCCGGCGCCGAAGAGGACGAGGCCAACGGCGGCAACGGGTACGCGGACCTCGGCAACGTCCCGG
>NZ_VHIJ01000047.1:874-35662 GCF_006680095.1 Pseudarthrobacter sp. B4EP4b
CCGGCGCCGAAGAGGACGAGGCCAACGGCGGCAACGGGTACGCGGACCTCGGCAACGTCCCGGTCCCCAAGGCGGACGTCCTGGTCACCGTCCCGGTACTCGCCCTCTTCGGCATCACGGACGAACCGGCAAACCTGGACGGCTACGGCCCCATCCCCGCATCGATGGCCAGAAAACTCCTCGCCAACGGTGCCACCTCCTTCTACCGGGTGCTGGTGGATCCGCGGGACGGGGCGCCGCTGGAGATCGGCCGTACCTGCTACCGGCTCACCAAAGCCATGAAAAAAGCACTGCAAATCCGGGACGGCAAATGCACCTTCCCCGGCTGCAACAACCCATCCCCGGACAACGACACAGACCACCTTCACGCCTGGCAACACGGCGGACATACCGGGATCAGCAACCTGGCCCAACTCTGCCCCAAACACCACCGCCTCAAACACAACAGCAGCTGGGAACCCACCCCAGCCACCGGAATCGAACCACCCGGCTGGACCTCACCCACCGGCCGCCACTACAAAGCCGAACAACCCAACCACGAACCACCCCAATGGCCACCCGGACACCTGCCCCGTGCAACTGATACAGCCGGGCGCCCGACGCGTGCGCCGGAAACACCCAGGCTCTTGACGGATGCAACGGAACCACCCGGGCGCCTGGACTTCCCGGACTTTTACCCGCCCTTTGCAGAGCCAGTCGATGACGACCTTGACGATCCCTACGACTACGCGCCGGCCGATCCCATCTGGGACGACTTCTACGCCCACCCGCCGAAACTGCCCAAAGACCCGTTTCCGGACTGGCACCGCTGGCTCAGCGAATCCTCCTCGGTCCCCTGAGGCCTCTCGTTAGGAGTGCCGAGGCCTGCCATACTCTGCCATACGCTCTGCCATAAGGCCTGCCATACGCTCTGCCATAAGGCCTGCCATACGCTCTGCCATAAGGTCTGCCACTAGGACTGCCTGACGCGCAGCAGTTCCGGTGCATCATCCACTGTGGAAAGATTCAGGGAGCCACGCATAGTAACCTCCACCGCGTGCCTGACCACAGCGCCGAAACCAAGATCGCCGGGTGCTGAGGCTGCCAAAGTACTGTCCCGGACCCGCCGCTGTTCAACTGCCCCGGTTCCGCGCGAAATAATATCCTCAACTCCTTGCCTGGCCAAGGCAAGTTCACCTTGCTCCTGCAATACGGGGGCCAGATAATCCACCAGGGCGCGCACCACATCCGTGGCACGCGCCGGCCGGAAAGTCCCAAAGTCCAGCAGTTCTCCGCCAAGTCCTTCGCTGCTTGCCTGCCAGGACGCCATCCGCAAAATTACAGTGGGCACCGGGGCGGGATCCACACCGTCGTGCCACTCCCGGCTGGCAGTCTCAACAAGCGCCCGCACCAGGACGGCGATCAGCGCGGCGTCCTCGGCCCGAAGGCAGACGTCCGCCACCCGAACCTCAACGGTTGGATGGTTCCGGGACAGCCGGGCATCGAAGTACAGCATCCCTTCATCCAGCATCACGCCTGTATCCAGGAGACGGGAAACCACGCGGCGGTAGGCCGAGTAGTTCCCGTAGATTCCGGACGGCCCGGCGGTGGGCCAGCGGTTCCACGCCTGCGTGCGGTAGCTCTCGAAGCCGGTCTGCAGACCGTTCCAAAAGGGTGAATTGGCGCTGAGGGCAGTGAGCACAGCCAGCTTGTCGCGGATCCTGTCCAGCACTGCCACGCCCTCATCGTGCGACTCGATGTAGGTGTGTACGTGGAAGCCGCACGTCAGTTGCTCCTGGGCGGTCAGGCCAAACCGTTCCAGCATCTTGGCATAGCGGGGATCAGGAGTGGTGTGGCTGGACAGCCCAAGCGGCGAGGTGGCCAGGGCGGCCACGCGTGCATTGTTCTTCTTGGCGGCCTTGTCCGCAAGCGCCCGGCCGGCCCGGATCTGTTCCAGAAGCTCTACGTATTCCAGGCATGGCCTTGTCTGGGTCTCTATCTGCTCCAGCTTGAGTTCGGCACTCAGGCCCATCCCGTCGCCGGCATTAAGAACGTGGCCGCCCTGGGTGTCCGGAACATGGGGATCATCCGGAGCGTCATCAGCTGCCATCCGGCGCCCGGACAGCAGTGCATCAGCCAAGGCCAACGGTTCACCGCTCTCCGGATCAACGATCAGGAGTTCTTCCTCGACGCCGAATGTACGCATACTCACATTCTGCGACAGGGCAGGGCATATTGAAGGCCTTCACCACTTCATGACGAAGCGTGAATGGTCAGTCCTGGAAGTACTCCACCTTGGCCCCGATGGTGTTGAGCCGCTCGGCCAGGTCCTCGTAACCGCGCTCGATGACGTAGATGTTCCGCAGCTCGGACACACCCCTTGCGGCCAGCATTGCCAGCAGCAGGCAGGCCGCCGGACGGAGCGCCGGCGGGCAGCCAACCTCTGCCGCGCGCCACCTGGTGGGCCCGTTGATGTAGATCCGGTGCGGATCCAGCAGTTGCACCTGCGCCCCCAACCGGTTCAGCTCCGTGAGATAGATGGCCCGGTTTTCGTAGACCCAGTCGTGGATCATGGTCTGCCCATTCGCATTTGCGGCAATCACAGCAAAGAACGGCAGGTTGTCGATGTTCAGGCCCGGGAACGGCATGGGATGGATCTTGTCCTCGGGAGCGTGCAGCTCGGACGGTTTGGTGGTCACATCCACCAGCCGGGTCCGGCCGTTGCGGGCCATGTACTCCTCGGATATCTCCAGCCGCTGGCCCATCTGCTCCAGTGTGGCCAGTTCAATCTCCATGAACTCAATGGGCACGCGGCGGATGGTCACCTCGGAATTGGTGACGATACCGGCGGTAATGAGGCTCATGGCCTCGATGGGGTCCTCGGACGGGAAGTATTCGATGTCCGCATTGATCATGGGACGGCCTGTGATCTTCAACGTGGTGGTGCCGACGCCGTCGATGCTGACACCAAGCATCTGCAGGTAGAAGCACAGGTCCTGCACCATGTAGTTGGGGCTGGCGTTGCGGATCACCGTTGTCCCCTCCCGGTGCGCCGCTGCCATGATGGCGTTCTCGGTGACGGTATCGCCGCGCTCGGTCAGCACGAAGGAACGGTCCCGGGTATCGGCAGACGGGGCCTGCACGGTGTAGAAACCCTGGGTGGCTTCCACGCTGAGGCCGAACTGGCGCAGCGCCTGCATGTGCGGCTCCACGGTGCGGGTGCCAAGGTCGCAACCGCCGGCATACGGAAGCCGGTACACGGAGGACTCATCCAGCAGTGGTCCCAGCAACATGATGACGCTTCGGGTGCGGCGGGCGGCCTCAACGTCCATGGCGTCCAGGTCCAAGATGTCCGGGCGGCGGAGCTGAAGGTCCGTGTCGTTAAGCCAGGTGCATTCCACGCCGATGCTGGTGAGCACCTCCACAATGCGGTTGACCTCTTCAATGCGGGCAAGGCGTCGGAGTATTGTCGTGCCCCTGTTGATCAGGCTGGCACACAGCAACGCCACTCCGGCATTCTTGCTGCTGTTGACGTCCACAGCACCGGACAGGGTCCGTCCGCCTTCCACCCGAAGGTGCGTCATCTGCGGTTTTCCCACGTTGACGATGCTTCTGCCAAAAATGGTTTCGAGGCGCTGGATCATTTTCAGGCTCAGGTTTTGCTTACCCTGCTCCATCCTGGCGATGGCGCTCTGGCTGGTGCCGAGCTCCGAAGCCAACTGGCCCTGGGTCCATCCTTTTTCGCTCCGGGCGTCCCGAAGCATGGCGGCAACGTGTTCCGTGGTCTCCTGCGTCATGAAGAAAATATATCATAAATGAGTTAGCGAGGCCGGAATATTGCCCATACTGCCAGTTTGGGAGAACGTTTACCCGCTACATGCGATAGAAATCCGCTGGGGTAGATTCTTGACCCTGTTCGCCTCAACGAGGACACTGGGAAGATCTCTCCCCTCAGCACCCATGGAGGTGGCCATGCCACGGACACTACCACGTACGAGAGCGGTGACCGCATGGGCAGCTTTTTTGCTGGCCATGCTCCTGATCCCTGCCTGGCCGGCGTCGGCTGCGCCATCTCCCGGCGCGGGAACCTCGACACTCCTTGGCAATGACGTTTCCTGG
The DNA here is from genome assembly GCF_006680095.1 of Pseudarthrobacter sp. B4EP4b. Lineage (NCBI taxonomy): Bacteria > Bacillati > Actinomycetota > Actinomycetes > Micrococcales > Micrococcaceae > Pseudarthrobacter > Pseudarthrobacter sp. B4EP4b. The sequence goes on from NZ_VHIJ01000047.1 coordinate 4,973, forward strand.
CCCCAGTGCGGCACGGCCCTTCCCAAGGGCCAGGCGTTCGGGATCGTGGGCCTCAACAATGGTCTTGCGAACACCACCAACCCTTGCTTGGCGGAACAACTAAAATGGGCCGCAACATCGTCCGGCGGCACCGCCCAGCCGAAGGTTTCCCTGTACGTCAACACCGCCAACCCGGGCAGGGCCGGCTCGTGGTGGCCCAGCAGTGACGAGTATCCCTCCGGCACCCCCGTCCGTAACCCCTACGGGCCCTGCAAGCCGAAGGACTACGGCAAAGCCTGCGCCTATATGTACGGCTACGCCAAGGCCTGGGACGACGCCTACATCCGGGGCATCAGCAACCCCGCGAGCTACGTCTGGTGGCTGGACGTGGAGACCGGAAACAGCTGGTCCACCTCAGACAAGGACGCCAACCGGGCAGTCCTGGAGGGCATGACGGACTTCTTCCGGAGCATCAACGTCAAGGGTGTGGGGATTTATTCGACCGGCTCCCAATGGAGCCAGATCGTGGGAACCGTCGGCAGCTCAAGCAGCCTGTATTCGCTGCCCAGTTGGCTGGCGGGGGCACGCTCGGTGACGGGTGCGAAGGGCAGCTGTTCCAACCCGCCGCTGACGGCAGGCGGACGTGTCACGCTTACCCAGTTTGTTTCGGGCGGATTCGACTACGACTATTCCTGCTTCTGAGTTTCGGCCCCAAAGCCGTGCCCTGCCTCAAAGCCCCACACCTGCAGTCACTCAGGACCACGGACATACAAAAGTCAGGCCAGATCCCGCGTCAACTTCCCAACCAGACCATATTCCACGTTCCCGCCCAGAGGGCCGTTGCAAACGCTGTACCGGCCATGAGCACGCCGCCGCCCAGCACCCACGCATCCAGCCAGCTGTAGGTAGACTCGCGCGCCCACGTCCGGGTTCCGCCACCGAAGCCGCGCGCCTCCATGGTCACCGCCAGGCGCGACGCTCGCCGGATCGCCTGGACCAGTAGTCCGAAGCTCTGCCCCAGCGTGGCCTTCACCCGCCGCAGCGCGTTGCCCCGTGAGCCTACTCCGCGCGCACGGCGGGCCATGCCGATGGTCTGCCACTCTTCAGCCAGCAGCCCCACCAGCCGCATGGCTGCCAGCGTCCCCAGCACGAACCGGTGCGGGAGCCGCGCCTTTTGCGCCAGCGCGTCGGCCAGGTCAGTGGGGTCGGTACAGCTCATCAGCAGCACAGCCGGCAGCGCAATCGCCAGCCCGCGCAGCATAAAACCGACCCCCAGCTCCAGCGATCCTTCGCTCATGGTCCAGAGGCCGACGTCGATCAGCGTCTTTCCGCTGTCCGGCGCCAGGATGGAGGTGCTCCAGCCGCCCACGGCTGCGGCGATGATCAGCGGCCAGCCGCGCTGCCACAACAGCGCCAGGGTGAGGCCGGCCAGTGGAAACAACAGGAGCTCAAAGACGAGCGCCACCGAGGCGGATACCCAGTCGATGGAGAGCGCCAGGACCGCGGTCACCAGAAACACAGCAGCGAACTTGCTTAGCGGGTTGGCGCGGGCCAGCAGAGCATGGTTTGCCTGCAGGTTCAGTTCCTGCCTCATGATGCCACCGCCGGCGCTGCGGCCATGCGCAGTTCAGTCCCGCCCAGGGCCGCCGTGAACTCGGCATCATGGGTCACCGAGACCACCGCGGTGCCGGCGTCGAGGAGTTCGGACAGGAACGAGGCCAGCTCGGCCCAGGTGTTGGCATCCTGGCCGAACGTGGGTTCGTCCAGGACCAGGACCTGGGGATGCGCGGCCAGGACCGTTGCCACGGAAAGCCGCCGCTTTTCCCCGCCGGACAGCGTATAGGGGTTGGCGTCAACGAGCTCCGTCAGCCGCAACCGCTCCAGCAGCTCGTCCACCCGCTCCGCCCCGTGGCCAAGATGCCGCGGACCAAACAGAAGTTCGTCCAGCACTTTCCCTGTGACGAACTGGTGCTCAGGCTCCTGGAAAACGGTCCCCACGCGCTCGATCAGCTGCTCCGCCTTCCACCGGTAAGGATCAATTCCCGCACCCCGGCTGAGCGCCAGGGTGGCCGAGACCTTGCCGGCAACTGGCTCCAACAGCCCGGCAAGGGTCAGTGCGAACGTCGACTTTCCCGCGCCGTTGGGCCCGGTGATGGCCAGCGCCTGCCCGGCGCGGACCTGGGCGGAGATGCCCTGCTGCACGGGCACCGGCGGCAGCTTCCGGAACCCCTTGCGGCGGGCCCGTGCCCGCGAAACCGCCAGTTCCTCGGCGGCGAGGAGAAGGTCGCCGGTCCCGGGCACCGGGCCCTCCGCGCGCTGCCTGGTTTCCGGAACGTAGCCCGGCACCCAGACACCGGCCGCAATGAGCATGCTCCTGGCCTCGCTGAGCACCTGGTCCGGCGGACCGTCCAAAAGCACTGCGGACTCCGTGGACGAACCCGGCTGCAGCACCACGATCCGGTCCACCAGGTCCTTCCACACGGACACCCGGTGCTCCACCACCACCAGGGTTGCCCCGGTTTTGTCCAGGCAGCGCGCCACGGCATCGCGGACCTCCAGCACCCCGGCAGGGTCCAGGTTGGCTGTCGGCTCGTCGAGGAGGATCAGCCCGGGCCGCATGGCAAGGATGCCGGCGAGCGCCAGCCGCTGCTTCTGCCCGCCGGACAGGGCCGACGTCGGGTGGTCCAGCGGCAGGTGGGACAGGCCGACGTCGTCGAGCGCCTCGTGCACGCGCGTCCAGATTTCATCGCGGGGCACCGCAAGGTTCTCTGCGCCGAAGGCGACGTCGTCACCTACCCGGGACAGGACCACCTGCGTCTCCGGATCCTGCTGCATCAGGCCGGCGCGGCCTCGCTGCTCCCGCGGGGAGGCACTGTCAACCAGCAGCGAACCGGACTCGTCGGATTCGCCGGCCTCGCCGTCGTCGTTAACATCGCCCAGGACCCCCGCCAGGGCATGGAGGAGGGTGGACTTGCCCGCCCCGGAAGGGCCGAGGAGCAGCACACGCTCCCCCGGCTGGATGTCCAGATCAAGGGCTCGGACCGCGGGTTTGGCCCGTCCGGCATGCCGCCAGCCCCAACCGCGGGCGCTGATGGCTGCCGGACGCACCGCAGCCGGCGCCCCGGAATGGGATGGAGCGGTCATCAGGAGAAGACTGGCTCCGTTGCTGCCTTCCGCGAGGCAAACGAGCCCAGGACTCCGGTCTTCGCCAGCCCGCGCGTGGCGATCCAGGACAGTGCCCCGGCAATGATGGCGCCGGAGACTGCCGTGAAGATGATGTACGCCAGCTTGTCCCCGCCCGAGTACGCGATGTTCCAGCCCCATGGGGCGAAAGAGTCGTTAAGGCCGCAGAACAGGCCCGCCCCGGCACCGGCCAGCAGCGACACCGGCAGGTTGAACTTCCTGTACACGAAGATGGCGAAGATGATCTCTGCGCCCAAGCCCTGGACAAAGCCGGAGAACAGCACGGAGGCACCGTACTGCGACCCCATCAGCAGCTCGCCGGTGGCGGCCACGGTTTCGCAGAACAGCGCGGCGCCCGGCTTGCGGATGATGAGCATGCCCAGCACGGCCGGAATCATCCAGCCGCCGGCGATCAGGCCGGTCAGGGGCGGATAGACGGCGTTCATGGGGGCCGAGACTGCGGCAGCCCCCTGGGACCAGGCCCAGAAGATGACGCCGCCGGCGACGGCGATCAGGGCCGCCACCACAATGTCCACGACGCGCCAGGACCTACTGGTGGTCTTCTTTACTGCTGTTGTTGCCATGTGATCCTCCTGAGGAACAGGAGGGGAAAGTGCGGCAAAGGCACTGACTGCCGTTGCCGGACTTCGAGAACTCGACTCCCTTGCGCCGGTACTAACCGGATCAGGTTCGAGGGTCTGCGGCTGTCCGCACTCTCAGCGCCCACCTGCGGATCCTGGCATGGCCAGTGATGCCCGACGGCGGCGCTCCCCTGTCGTTAATTGATTCTGTGGGTAGATAAATAGCCCTGCTGGGCGTGGTCCAGTTTACACCGGAGGAGGGGTAGATTGTGGGCCATGACTGCCAATGCGCCGGATATGACTGAGTTCGATCCCGATTCCGATGACACCCAGCCTGAGGGCTCCCTGCAGGCCCTCATCGCGCGGATAGAGGGCGAAATCCGCGAGCTCCAGTTCCCCCGGTTTTCGATGGACGACGCCCTGAACCTGGGGCTCCTGCTGGTGGAACTGGGCAAGGAGGACCAGCTCCCCATCGCCATCGACATCACCAAGGGCGACCAGGTCCTCTTCCATGTGGCCCTGCCGGGCGCCACTCCGGACAACGAGTTCTGGATCCGGGCCAAAAAGCGCACCGCCGCACGGTATGAGGTGCCGTCCCTGCTGGTGGGGCTGCGCGGACGGCTCGGCGGCGGCAGGATCGAGGACCACGCCTGGTTCGACCAAAGCCGGTATGCGGCCCACGGGGGCTCCTTTCCGGTCTACGTCGCAGATGTGGGCGCCGTGGCAACCGTGACCGTTTCGGGGCTGCCCCAGGTGCAGGACCACAACCTGGTGGTGCAGGCCCTGCGCGAAGTCCTTGGTTCGATGGGTGCTCACTGACGCAGCGTTCGAAGCTGCAAAGTTCCGGCGACGGGGAGGGGCATCGTGAGCAGTCCGTTGGGGGAGAACCAGGTGCGGGCGGCGGTGGACAAAGCCGAGGACGAGATGATCTACATTGGCCCGGACCATCCCTACTATCCCCTGCTCGCAGAACTTGTGGCCGCCGTCGGGAAGGCCTGGCAACAGGGGTATGAGCAGGGCCGCCACGGCGGGCACCACGCCAACCCCTACGCCTGGAACAACCCGGAGGAGTGAACTCCGGGTAGGAAGCGTGCTTAGCATTTATTAGTAATCATGCTTACTATGTTGTTCCCGGCTTTTGAGGAGTACAGCATATGGCGGTCAGCACCCGCGGCACCGACGCGAGGACGGGCCTGCAGAAGGCCACCCTTGCCACGAGCATCGTCTTCCTGCTGCTGGGGATGTTGGGATTCATTCCTGGCATTACCGATAATTTCGATTCCTTGGGCTTCGCCGGACCCGGCTCTAAAGCAGAGCTGTTCGGCGTTTTCCGAGTGTCGGTGCTGCACAATGCCGTCCATTTAGCGACAGCTATTGCGGGGCTGGTGATGGCCAGAACGCACCGGCAGGGACGGAACTTCCTCATTTACGGGGGCGTCGCCTACCTCTTCCTCTGGCTGTACGGCCTGCTGATGGGCGATGACCTGCCGGCAAACTTCCTTCCCGAAAACAATGCGGACAACTGGCTGCACCTGGCCTTGGGCCTGGCCATGATCGCCCTTGCCGTCCTGCTGTCGCCAAAGACCGTTCCCGGCGATAAGTCCTTTCCCGGCAGCCAGGGCATGGACCGCCCGGCCCGGAACCCGGACGAGCACAACCAGACTTGAACGCCCACCGAAACCCGCTGTCGACGACGCAGCAGCGCCGCACGCCCAAAGGAGCACCATGAAGATCCCGGAACCTCGAGGTCCGATCACCAGCACCCTCTTTCGTGCCCTCACCTGCACGCCCGGCAGTGACGAGGGTGCCGCCGCCGTGGAGGACCTGCGCCTGCTGGCCAGGCCCAAGGCCTCCAAAGACATCATTGGCGACGACGACGTCCAACTGGCCCTCTTCTGCCTTTACGAGCTGCACTATTCGGGGCTGGAAGGGGTCAGTGACGAGTGGGAGTGGGAACCCGGGCTGATCCATCTGCGCCGCTTGATGGAGCGCCCGTTCGAAGCGGCGCTCCGGGCTGCCGCCGCCTCCGCCGCCGGAGAGATCAACGTGCCGCCCGCCGCGGAGCTCACCAGCGACGCCGTGGCGGACATCCTGTTTGGCCTCGCTGCCAGCGACACCGGCCCCAGTGTCTCCCGCTTTGTGGCCAAAAAGGCGACGCTGGACCAGCTCCAGGAGTTCCTGATCCACAAGTCCATCTACCAGCTCAAGGAAGCCGACCCGCACACCTGGGCCATCCCCCGCCTCACCGGCAGGCCCAAGGCTGCCCTCGTGGAAATCCAGGCCGACGAGTACGGCGGCGGACGCCCCGAACGGATGCACAGCGCGCTGTTCGCCCGCACCATGCGGGGGTTGGACATGGATGACCAGTACGGCGCCTACGTCGACGCCGTTCCCGCCGTCTCCCTCGCGGCGGTCAACATGATGTCTCTCTTCGGGTTGAACCGCCGGCTGCGCGGGGCCATCACCGGGCACCTGGCCCTCTATGAAATGACCTCCTCCCAACCGAACCGGCTGTACGGCAACGGCTTCAGGCGGCACGGCTTCGACGCTGACGTGACCCGCTACTTCGATGAGCATGTGGAAGCCGACGCCGTCCATGAGCAGATCGCCGGGCGCGACCTCGCAGGCGGCCTGGTGGAAGCTGAGCCCGGGCTGCTCGCGGACGTCCTGTTCGGGGCTACGGCGGCCATGGCCATCGACGGCAGGATTTCCACGCATCTCCTGGCCAGCTGGGAAAATGGAGTGAGCTCGCTGAGGGCGGCCGTACCGGCGGCAGCATGAGCACCCCGCCCGTTGGCCCGTCCGCGGAGTACATCCTGCCCCTGCGCTGGACTGCCGGGTCGGCGCGGGATTCGGAGCTGCAGGACCTGGCGGCCTACCTCGAGCGGCTTCTTCGGTGGATCCCGGTCATTGTGGTGGACGGCTCCGCCCCTGGCCTGTTCGAGCGGCACCGGGCCGCCTTTCCGCCCGGAGTTCGCCATATCCGTCCTGAACCCGCCGGCGCCGGCGATAGCGGTAACAGCACGGCCGGTAACGGCAAGGTGGCCGGCGTTATGACCGGCGTGCGAGCCTCCGCGGCGGAACTGCTGGTGATAGCCGACGACGACGTCCGCTACACGCGCGAGTCGCTCACCGCCGTCGTCCATCACCTCAGCTCGGCGGACATTGTGCGTCCGCAAAATTACTTTGACCCGTTGCCCTGGCATGCGTGGTGGGATACGGCGCGGACCCTGATCAACCGGGCATGGTCGGCGGACTACCCTGGCACCCTGGCGGTTCGCAGGAGCGCGCTGCTGGCTACCGGCGGGTACGATCCGGTGCTCTTCGAGAACCTTGAGCTGATCCGCACCGTCAAAGCCGCAGGCGGCCGGGAAAGGATTGTCCCTGATCTGATGGTGGCCCGCAGGCCGCCGAAGTTCCGGCACTTCCTCAAGCAGCGCACACGCCAGGCCTACGACGACTTCGCCCAGCCGCGGCGCCTCGCCGTCGAACTTGCCCTGCTCCCGGTGATCGTCTGCGCTGCCCGCCTTCCCGCCGGCCGCCGTCGGGCCGTCCTCCTGGCACTGGCCGCCGCCCCGGTCCTCATCGCCGAGATAGGACGACGGCGGCATTCGGGCAGGGCGGTTTTCCCCTTCCGGGCCACATTGTTCGCCCCGCTGTGGATCCTGGAACGGGCCGCCTGCATCTGGATGGCCCTTGGGTTCAGGCTCGCCGGCGGTGTGCCGTACGCCGGGGCGCGGCTCAAGACAGCAGCCCACTCGGAAGCCGAACTTCGGCGCCGGCACCACGGCAAGCTCGGGAACGCCCACCATTTGAAGCCCGCCAACGTACCCAAGGAGCAGCCATGAACCAGGAACCCGCCGAAAGCTCGATCGTGGTGTGCCCCGACGGCCCGTTGATTGTCCGGGGCGACTTCGACATCGTGACGCCGTCCGGTACTCCGGTCCCCCGGCAGCGCCAGACCGTGGCACTGTGCCGGTGCGGCGCCTCGGCGATCAAGCCATACTGCGATGGAACCCACAAAATGATCAAGTTCCGGACGGAACCACCCGCCACCTGACGCACTCGAACCCCGCCGCCGTTGCTGTGCCACAGCCGCAGAATGGGCGGTTAGGCTGGGTACAGCCCGTTTTCCGCCCGCAAGGAGTACAAAGAATGAACCTCTTCATCAAGTTGCTCGGTACAGGTATAAGCCTTGGCGCCGGCTTTGTCGGGACCAAGCTGGTCAATACGATCTGGGAAAAGTCCACCGGCCGGAAGCCGCCCACCGGCAAGGACGAGGACATCCCCACCAGCCTGCAGTCCGCGCTGACGTTCGCGCTGATCTCGGCCTCGGTGAGCACCATCATCCAGGTCCTGGCCAACCGCGGCACCCAGCGCGCCATCACCCGGTTCGCCAAGAGCCAGGACATCGTCTAACCCGCGGAAGTTACCTCACCTGGCCGTCGCCGGAACCGTCCTCGCGGGCGGTTTTGGCGGCGGCTTTCTGCACTACAGCCTCCAGTTCGTCGGCCGTCAGCAGTTCGCGGTGCAGGTGCTTGGTGCGGTAGCCGGCCCTGCCCACCATATGGGCGGACACAGGCACCGTCAGCAGCTGGAAGATCCAGGCCACCACCAGTACCGGCCACACCCACCAGGAGCGCATCTGCAGCCCGATCGCGGCCAGCAGCAGGAACAGGCCCAGGACCTGCGGCTTGGTGGCGGCGTGCATGCGGCTGAGCAGGTCCGGGAACCGCAGCAGGCCGATCGCCGCTCCCAGCGACAGAATGGCACCGACCACCATAAAGACGGCGGATAACAGGTCGATCCAGAAATCCAGGCCAGTAGCGTCAGGACTCATTCGGCTGCTCCCTTCGGTCCGCCACGAACCGGGCAACGGTCACGGACCCGATGAACCCGATAATAGAGATGGCCACCACCAGCATCAGGTTGTTCAGGTGCCGGTTCACGGCCATGTCAACGCACAAGGCCCCGCCCAGGATGGCGAGCAGGACATCTGCGGCGAGCACCCGGTCCAGCAGCGACGGGCCGCGGGCGATCCTGATGATCGCGCCGCCGGCGGCAAGCGAGAAGATCACGGCTGTAAGGACCAGGACGGTCTGCATCATGCGGCGGCCTCCGACCGTACGGTTTCAAGTTCTTCCCGGGTGCCCATGATCCGGATCAGCCCGGCTTCGATCGACCTGACCTCCTGGCGAAAATTCTCCACGTCCTCAACCGAGCTGATGTTCAGGGCGTGCAGGTACAGGGTGGAGGTTGACCGGTCCACCTCCACCACCAGCGAGCCCGGAATCAGCGATATGACGTGGCCGGTGGCGGTCACCAACAGATCCTGGTGGCTTCTCAGCGTCACCGCCACCAGCGCGTTCTTGACCCGGGGTCCGCGCATCACCGCCAGGTACAGGACCTGGGCGCTGGCAACGGCCACCTTTCCCACAAACATCAGCGCGAAGGGGATGGCGTGCAGGATGTTAAAGCGGCCGCTCAGCTCTACCGGCGGAAGGTAGAACAGCCTGGCGACTGCCACGGCAAGCAAGGCGCCGAACAGGAGGTTTCCGGGGCTGAAGTCCTGCCACAGTGCACCCCAGACGATCACCAGCCAGACCAGGAGCGGCAGTTCCTGGCGCAGCGAAATACGGCGGCGGCTCATTTTCCTCCTCCGGCCGTCAGGATCATGGGCACTACGGTGTCCTCGCCCAGTACTGCCTGGATGTAGGAAGACCTGTTGAGCATGTCGTGTGCCGCCTGGTCCGAAACCGTAAACAGCGGGCCCGCGAAGACCGTCAGTGCGACGCCGAGAACCACCAGTCCCAGCGTGGAACCCACCATGGTGCGGGGCAGGAGCGTTACGGTGTTCAGCTTGGCGCCCGGGCCGGCCACCCTCACCCCTGGCGCCGCCAGGAGAACGGGGTCCGGGTGCTCGGCGTCAGAGGGCTTGCGCCAGAAGGCGCGGTTCCACACCCTGGCGATGGCCAGCAGGGTCAGGAGGCTGGTGACCACGCCGCCGATCACCAGGGCATACGCAAGCGGCGTGCCCAACTCAATGCCCGCCTGCATCAGACCCACCTTTCCGAGGAACCCGGAGAACGGCGGGATGCCGGCAAGGTTCATGGCCGGGACAAAGAAGAGCAGCGCCAGCAGGGGCGACAGCTTGGCCAGGCCGCCCAGGCGGTCCACCGACGAGCTGCCGCCGCGGCGTTCGATCAGGCCTGTCACCAGGAACAGGCTGGTCTGGATGGTGATGTGGTGGGCCACGTAGAAGACGGCCGCGCCCAATCCGGCGGTGGAGGACATGGCCAGGCCGAACACCATGTAGCCGATGTGGCTGACCAGCGTGAACGAGAGCAGACGTTTGATGTCGTTCTGCGCCAGCGCACCCAGGATTCCCACCACCATGGTCAGCAGAGCGGCCACCATCAGGGGTGTGTTGAGTGTGTCCCCGGGGAAGAGCAGGGTCTCGGTGCGCACCATCGCGTAGACGCCCACCTTGGTCAACAGGCCCGCGAACACAGCGGTGACCGGAGCCGGCGCTGTGGGGTAGGAGTCGGGCAGCCAGAAGGACAGCGGGAAAACAGCCGCCTTGATACCGAACGCCACCAGCAGCATCACGTGCAGGAGGGTTTTGGTGCCCTGGTCCAGCTCGCCGAGTTTGATGGCGAGATCCGCCATGTTGACCGTTCCGGTGGCCCCGTAAACCATGGCAATGGAGATCAGGAACAGCACCGATGACACTACGGACACCACCACGTAGGTCACGCCGGCCCGGATGCGCGGCCCGGTCCCGCCGAGGGTCATCAGCACGTAGCTCGCCGTCAGCAGGATCTCAAAGCCCACGTAGAGGTTGAACAGGTCCCCGGAGAGGAACGCGTTGGAGACCCCTGCCACGAGGATCAGGTACGTGGGGTGGAAGATCGAGACCGGTGCGTCGTGGTCGCCGTCGGCCATGCCCTGCCCGGTGGCGTAAACCAGCACGGCGAGGCTCACTGCCGAGGACACCACCAGCATCAGCGAGGAGAACTGGTCCACCACCATCACGATGCCCCACGGCGGCAGCCAGCCGCCGATGGTCACCGCAGCCGTGCCGCCGTCCCACACGGAGGCCAGCAGCAGGCACTCGAGCAGCAGGGTGAGGGACAGCAGGCCGATGCTGACGGCCCGCTGGGCGCGGGAGTGCCGGATCAGCAGGAAGGTCAGGGCGGCGCCCAGGATGGGAAGTACGACGGCGAGCGGGGCAAAGCTTGCGATGTTCACTTTCCGCCTCCTTCCGGGCCAGGGGCCACATTCGTGGAGCCCGGTTTTTCTTCTGCGGCTGCGTGTTCGGCGGGCATCTCGCGGCCGCCTGCCATAACCGTGGCCACCGGGAACTCGGACGTTTCGGCGGGGATCTCGGCGTCGTCCTCGGCGTCGAAGCTTGGCGTTTCCGCCACCCGAAGGTCTTCCACGTCGTCCTGGATGTCATCCTGGCGCGCCAGGACCCAAGTGCGGTAGATGATGCCGAGCATAAACGCCGTCACGGCAAACGAGATGACGATGGACGTCAGGATCAGCGCCTGCGGCAGGGGATCGCTGTAATCCTCCGCCCCCGTTTCCTTTGCATAAAAGGGTGCGAGGCCGGCGTAGCCGCCGGTTGCCAGGATCAGCAGGTTGGTGGCGTTGGCCAGGAGCATCAGCCCCAGCAGCACGCGTGTGAGGCTGCGTTCCAGGATCAGGTAGATCCCGCAGGCGTACAGCGCGCCCATCACGATCAGGAGGGTCAGGTTAACGCTCATGCTTGGCCCCTCGAGGTGGTTTCGGCTGCGAGGCCTTCGGGCTCCCGGCCGTTGGCGCGGCCCTCTGGTGCGGCTGCGTCGCCGGCGAAGTCCGGCTCGTCGTCGGCCATGTCGCTGGCGGGATCGGCGTGGCGCTGTTCAAAGTGCTCGTCGATCTCAGCCCCGAGGCTTCGCAGAACGTCCAGCACCAGGCCCACCACCACGATGTACACACCGATGTCGAAGATGGTGGAGGTGACGAACTTGATGTCGCCGAACACTGGCAGCCAAAGTTCGATGATGGCGGTCTGGAACACCTGGCCGCCCAGAAGCAGCGGCACCACACCGGAGGCAGCGGCCAGTGCCAGCCCGATCCCCAGCAGGGCACCTGCACTGACGGGGGTGGCTTCACGGAGTTCGAAACGCCCGCCGGCGAGGTAGCGGATGGTCAGGGCCAGGCCTGCGGTCAGGCCGCCTGCGAATCCGCCGCCCGGCAGGTTGTGGCCGGCGAGCAGGAGGTAGAGCGAGAAGATGATCATGGAGTGGAAGACCAGCCTGGTGACCACTTCGAAGATGATGGAGCGGCGTTCCGGGGCCAGGGTGCGGCCGGCCACGATCCAGGCGTCCCGGGCCGAGGCGGCGAACTTCCGGCTGACCGCGAGTGCTGCGGCGTCACGGGTGCCGGGGTCGATTCCCCTGAGCCGGCCCACGGTGCCCTCGGCGACGGTGGCGGAGTTCCTGATCCGGTCCCCGCGGCCGCGGACAAAAATCAGGCTGGCCACACCAGTGGCTGCCAGCGCCAGGACACTGATTTCGCCGAAGGTGTCCCAGGCTCGGATGTCTACCAGCGTCACGTTGACGATGTTCAGTCCGCCGCCGCCCTCATAGGCGAGGCGCGGGAACTCCAGGGACACCGGCGTCGCGATCCTTGCGCCCATGGCCTGGATCCCGGCGAAGACCATGGTGACGCCGAAACCCAGGCCGATAATCACGCGCACCACGCGGTACTTGCCGCCGGTGCGGTCGCGCAGCTCCGGGGGCAGGCTGCGCATCGCCAGGACAAAGGCCACCAGGATGATGGTCTCCACCAGCATTTGGGTCAGGGCCAGGTCCGGGGCGCCCTGCAGCGCAAACATCAGGGCGATGCCGTAGCCGGTGACCGACACCATGAGCACTGCCAGGAACCGTTTGTTCGCTTTGACAGCGGCCAGGGCACCGATCACGATGCCCGCACCCACCACCAGCTGGAGCGGGGAGCCTGGATCAATCAGGTAGATCCCGTCCGGCAGGGGCTTGCCCGCCAGCAGGATGGCCGAGAGCGGCAGCACGAAGGCGACGCTGAGGATGACCGCCAGGTAGTAGTACAGCGAACCGCGCTGGGTGCGGCCGGTGATCCACACCGCCACGTCATCCAGCGCACCGATCGTGAGCTGGTAGGCCTTGTCCGCGTCCACCCACGGCGGCACCAGCGACTGCACCCGCGCGACGGCATTGCGGCCGAAGTACATGGCCAGGCCCAGCGCGAAGGTGAGGGCCGTCAGGCCCAGTGCCGGCGTGAAGCCATGCCACAGCGCGAGGTGGCCGGCCTGCTCAGCGGGTGTGCCGGCGTCGGCCGCGGTGGACGCGAACAGCGCGGCGTACGGCTGGATCCAGGCGTCAACGGGCACCGGCCAGAGGCCGTACGCAATGGTGAGGAGGCTGAGGATGGCGGGCGCTGCCAGGAATGAAGGGCTGATGGCCTTGAAAGGCGTGGGTTCCACGCCTTTCTTCGTCGCGAAGGCGCCCCACATAAAGCGGGCGCTGTACGCGAAGGTCAGGACGGATCCCAGGACCAGACCGGCCAGGACCACCATGCCCCAAACGCCGGCGTCGGGGTCACGGGCGTGGTGGACGAACGCCTCCAGCACCGACTCCTTGGCCACAAAACCGCCCAGGAGCGGAACACCGGCCATGGAGGCGGCACCAATGACGGCCACGATGCCCAGTGCCCGCGAGGACCGGAAGACCCCGGAGAGCTTGGTGACGTCGCGCGTGCCCGACTGGTGGTCGATGATTCCCACCACGAGGAACAGGGTGGCTTTGAAGAGGCCGTGGGCCAGCAGCATCGCAAGGCCGGCGAGGGCCGCGTCCGGGGTGCCGAGCCCCACCACCATGGTGAGGAAACCGAGCTGGCTGACCGTGCCGTAGGCGAGGATGAGCTTGATGTCGGTCTGGCGCAACGCCCGGTACCCGCCCACCAGCATCGTCGCCAGCCCTAGGCCCAGCACCACCGGCTGCCAGAAGGACGTTTCGGCGAAGCCCGGGGCCAGCCGCGCTACAAGATAGATTCCCGCTTTCACCATCGCGGCGGCGTGCAGGTAGGCGCTCACGGGCGTGGGGGCCGCCATGGCGCCGGGGAGCCAGAAGTGGAAGGGCACCAGCGCGGACTTGGTGATGGCGCCCACGAGGATAAGGACGACGGCGGCGCTCACCATGGCCGCCGAGGTCCCGTTCACCAGGTCCGGGGCCTGCGCGAGGATGGCCGAGATCCGGTAGGAGCCGGCGGCCTGCCCCAGCATGATGAGTCCCACCAGCATGGCAAGGCCGCCTGCGGTGGTGACCATCAGCGCCTGCAGCGCCGACCGCCGCGCCGCCAGCCTGGTCCGGGCAAACCCGATCAGGAGGTAGGACAGGATGGTGGTGAGTTCCCAGAAAATGAAGAGCAGCAGCAGATCGTCCGCCACCACCAGGCCGAACATGGCGCCGGCGAAAGCCAGGAGCTGGGCTCCAAAGCCGCCGAGGTCCTGGTCCTTTACCTTGAAATACCGTGCGCAGTACACCAGGACCAGCGAGCCAACGCCCAGCACCAGGAGGGACATCACCCAGGCAAGGGCGTCCATCCGGAAGGCAAACTCAAGCTGGAGGCCCGGGATCCATGGCACAACCTCGGACACCGTACCCTCGGCCCCATAAATGGGAGCGTGCTGGAACAGGAGCCAGGCGAAGGATGCCGCGGGAACAGCGGCCAGGATGTAGAACGCGTTCCGGCCCCACGCCCTGAAGAGAAACGGCGCCAGCACAGCCACCGTAAAGTGCACGGCAAGGACTGTTATCACTGGTATCTCCGCGTTCGTCAGGGATTCGATTGTCAAAAGTTGGAGCAGGCGGTTCATGCGTTAGGTTCGGGAGGGGCCAGTTTATCAAGGCTTCAGTACCCATTCCGCCGCCGCTGCTGTATGCTCCGGCCACTTTTCCCGGTTTTACGGCCGCAGCTCCCCTGCCTGTTCGCCACGGGCGGATACGATGCATCCTATGAACAGCGCCAGCGCTCCCGGGGCAACGCAGCCCTTCTCCGAGCTTGCATCGGGGAACACGGCCACCAGCAAGGCCCGCGTCCTGGCCTGGGCCTCCTGGGATTGGGGTTCGGCGGCTTTCAACGCTGTGATGACCACGTTCGTTTTCACTGTGTACCTGACCTCGAAGGCATTTGGCGGTGAAGACCAGGCCTCGGCTGTCCTTGGTGGTGCCCTTGCCATTGCCGGTTTTGCCATTGCGTTGCTGGCTCCGGTCACCGGTCAGCGTTCGGATGCGGGGGGCCGGCGCAAGCTGTGGCTGGGAGTCAACACGGCCGCCGTGGCCATCCTCACTGCCCTGTGTTTCTTTGTCTTCCCCCGGCCCGAGTTCCTCCTGCTGGGGGTGACGCTTATCGCCCTGGGCAACGTGTTCTTCGAGTTCGCAGGCGTGAATTACAACGCCATGCTGGCCCAGATCTCCACTCCCAAGAACATCGGCAAGGTCAGCGGGCTGGGCTGGGGAGCCGGCTACCTGGGCGGGATCGTGGCGCTCCTGATCGTCCTGCAGCTGTTTGTCCAGCCGAGCTTCGAATGGTTTGGGGCCTCTACCCGGGACAGCCTGAACATCCGGCTTGTCGCAGTGTTCTCCGCCCTGTGGTTCTTTGTCTTCGCCCTGCCCGTCCTCTTCGCGGTTCCGGAGCTGCCCAAAATCCCGCAAGCCCGGCGGCTGGGGATCGTGGCCAGCTACGGGCTGTTGATCCGGCGGATCAAGGCCATCTACGCCACCAGCCCGCACACCATCTACTTCCTGCTCGCCAGTGCCGTTTTCCGTGACGGGCTGGCAGCGGTGTTTACCTTCGGCGGAATCATCGCCGCCGGCACCTTCGGCTTTGAGTTGTCCCAGGTGATCTTCTTCGCGATCTTCGGGAATGTGGTGGCCGCCGTGGGAGCGATCGCTGGCGGGTTCCTGGACGACAAGGTTGGGCCGAAGGCAGTCATCCTCGGGTCCTTGGTGGGGCTCTTAATCGCCGGGACCGTCATCCTGGTGCTGGGCAACGGTGAATATTCGTTCTTCGGTATGGCATGGCGGGGGTCCACCACCTTCTGGATCTTCGGGCTCTTCCTGTGCCTCTTCGTGGGCCCGGCGCAGTCCTCGTCCCGCGCCTACCTGGCGCGACTTGCTCCGCACGGCGAGTCCGGTGAACTCTTCGGGCTCTACGCCACAACAGGCCGCGCTGTGAGTTTCCTGGCCCCGGCCCTGTTCACGCTCTGCATTACTGTCGCCACTCCATTGGTGGCACCGGGCGAAGCCCAGCGCTGGGGCATTCTGGGAATCATGGTGGTGCTCCTGGCCGGACTCCTGGTCCTGCTGCCGGTGAAGTCACCGGACAAGGCGGCTATCGCCGTCGTTCCAGCCACCTGATAACCCCACAATTTTCATGCCCCATGGCTTCGATTCCTGCCCCTCGCCAGGGGCGGGAACGGGTTTCCTGCGGACTTGCCGGCGCCCGCGCCACATCGGCCCCGGTCAGACTAGGCTGGAATCATGAACGTGGATGAGACGGACCTTCCGGGCCTCGGCCGGCGGAAGGATTTTATGACGGCTTCAGGGCGCCGGATCGGCGTTGTGGAGCTGCGGGAAGGCCAGACGGAACTCATCGTTTCCACCTGGGATGATCCCGATACCTGCCAGGCCTCAATTCCGTTGACCGGGGATGAAGCAGCAACCCTGGGCAACCTGCTCGGCGGGCAGCACCTGGCCATGAAGCTGACGGAGGAACACAAGGATGTTCCAGGCATCGTCACCCGGCAGTTTTCCATCGCGCCGGGCTCCCCGTTCCAGAACCAGCCCATGGGCAAAGCCTGCATCCGTACCCGTTGCGGCGTTTCCATTGTGGCGATCATGCGCGAAGGTGAGGTGCTCCCGTCGCCGGGACCCGACGTCGTGCTCCACACCGGTGATCTGCTTGTTGCTGTAGGCACGCAGGAAGGCCTCGATTCGGCGGCCGATATCCTCCGTAACGGATAGACGCCATGGACCCGTTGGCCCTGACCCTCATCGAACTGGGGGCCGTTGTGTTCTGCCTCGGCCTTTTGGCCAGGCTGGCCGGACGGATCGGAATGTCGCCCATCCCGCTCTATCTGCTGGGCGGACTGGCTTTCGGGGCCGGCGGGATCGTCAAGCTCGAGGGTATGCACGAGTTTGCGCACCTCTCCGGGGAAATCGGTGTGATCCTGCTGCTGCTTATGCTCGGGCTGGAATATACAGCCGCCGAGCTTTTCACCGGCCTGCGCCGCTCGTGGCAGGCCGGTGTGCTGGACCTTGTACTGAACTTCCTTCCGGGCGCCGCCCTGGCCCTGTTCCTGGGCTGGGGCGGCGTGGGAGCCATGGTGATGGGCGGCGTCACCTACATCTCCTCATCGGGAATTGCGGCCAAGGTCATCACTGACCTTGGCCGTCTCGGTAACCGCGAGACGCCCGTTGTGCTGTCCATCCTGGTATTCGAAGACCTTGCTATGGCTGTCTACCTGCCCATCCTCACGGCCACGCTGGCAGGGGTGAGTTTCCTGGGCGGCCTCACCACCGTGGGCATCGCGCTGGCCGTGGTGAGCCTGGTGCTGATGGTGGCGCTGCGGCACGGACACCGGGTGTCCAAGGCGGTGCACAGCGAGAACTCGGAGGTCTTCCTCCTGAACGTCCTGGGCGCGGCCCTGCTGGTGGCGGGTGTCGCGTCTGCCATGCAGGTGTCCGCGGCAGTGGGGGCGTTTATGCTCGGCATCGCCATTTCAGGCGCCACGGCCCATAACGCCACCCGGATCCTGGAACCGCTGCGGGACCTGTTCGCCGCCATCTTTTTTGTGGCGTTCGGCCTGAACACAGATCCCACGTCCATCCCGCCAGTGCTCGGCTGGGCCCTGGTGCTGGCCGTCATCACCGCAGCCACCAAGATGGTGACGGGCGTGTGGGCTGCCAAGCGTGCCGGCATTGCCCGCCCCGGGCGCGTCCGCGCCGGGGCGACGCTCGTAGCCCGTGGCGAATTCTCGATCGTGATTGCCGGACTCGCGGTGGCCTCCGGCGCTGTCACTCATGAGCTGGCAGCCCTGGCCACTGCCTATGTGCTGCTGATGGCCGTTGTTGGCCCGCTCGCCGCCCGTTATGTGGAGCCGCTGGTAAAGCCCCTGCTGCGGCCCGTGAGGGTGGCTGCCAAAGCCTAGGTCGCGCCCGGTACTAGATTGCCGTGCGGTGGAAGTTCAGGTGGCTGCGGCTGGCTGTTGGTCCCCGCTGGCCCTGGTAGCGGTTGCCGTAGTCGCCCTGACCGTAGGGGTACGCGGCTGCAGACGTCAGGCGGAAGAAGCAGAGCTGGCCGATTTTCATGCCCGGCCACAGCTTGATGGGCAGAGTGGCCATGTTGGAAAGTTCCAGGGTGACATGCCCTGAGAAACCGGGGTCGATGAACCCCGCCGTGGAGTGCGTCAGCAGTCCAAGCCGCCCCAGCGAGGACTTGCCTTCCAGGCGCGCGGCAATGTCATCGGGCAGGGTGACGGTCTCATAGGTTGAGCCGAGGACGAACTCGCCGGGATGCAGGATGAAGGGTTCGTTCTGTTCCACCTCCACCAGGCGTGTCAGTTCCGGCTGCTCTTCCGCGGGATCGATGTGCGCGTACTTGTGGTTGTCGAACAGGCGGAAGAACTTATCGATCCGCACATCCACGGACGACGGCTGGACCATCGCCGGATCGTACGGTTCAAGAACGATCCGCTGGGAGTCAATTTCGGCACGAATATCGCGGTCAGAGATCAGCACCGTCCCAAATTACCGTATCGGTTATCCACAGCCGCATTCTTTCGTTGTTGCTGTGCTGTGGTGGGGCTAATGTTGCCTCAGTGATTAAGGCGCCGGATGGTCTCCCGGATGGCCCAACAGAGCTGGGGATGTTGTGAATAAATTAGTAGCGCCCGCTTTTATTGGCGTGCTCTGTTCCATAGCGCTGGTCTCCTCTTCCGTGGGAGGCGTGCCCGCACCGTTGCCGGCCAGCCAGTTGTCCGCTGCAGGTTCACACGGTGTCACCTTGGGCCCGGCAGCGGTCGGCGACGCCGCAGCCGTTCGGCGCGACCCTTCAGCCTTGGCCCGGCTCACCCCCGCCGTGGATCCTGACATCCGGCCGGCCTCCCCGTCCGGGGCCAGTGTGCTGACAACGCAACCTGGCCCATCCCAGCCTGTTACAGCCCAGCCTCTTGCCGGCCAGCAACCCACCGGACAGCAGGTTACGGAGCAGCCCATTGCCGGCCAGCCGCCCACAGCTCCGGCCGGAACCGAGGCACTGGCAGCGCCCACCCCAACCTCCCCCGAACCTGCACCGGCGGTGCCCTCGATTCCGCCGCTTTGGGCACCTGATGAAGAACTGGGAGCGCCCGCAACCACCCGGCTTGCGGCGCCTGAATCCACTCAAACCCTGCCCGCGCCAGAGGCCCTGGTGGCGGACAACAACGCGGCGGCAGTCCTCACCGTGTTCAACAGGATCAACGAATACAGGGTGTCCAAAGGCCTGAACCCGGTCAAATACCACCCCACGGTTGCGGGCTTGGCGCAGGAATGGTCGGACAGCATCGCCGCACGCGAGGTGATTGAGCACCGCGCCAACTTCTGGACCGACTCCCGTGCCATGAATCCCAACAACGGCGCCGGCGAAGTCATTGCCATCCGCACGGACCGGGACGCCGCGCAGCTGGTGGAGTGGTGGAAGGGGTCGCCCGGCCACAATGCCATGCTGCTCGATCCGCGCTTCAACGTGATGGGTGCCGGAATTTCCTACACCAACTCCACCTACCAGATCTGGGGCGTGGTGAACTTCTTCGGCTACACCACCCTTCCCGCCGGCACCGTCGATTCCCCCGGCGGCGCGGGGTCCGGCGGCACCGGGTCCGGAGGTGC
This sequence comes from Pseudarthrobacter sp. B4EP4b, assembly GCF_006680095.1. Lineage (NCBI taxonomy): Bacteria > Bacillati > Actinomycetota > Actinomycetes > Micrococcales > Micrococcaceae > Pseudarthrobacter > Pseudarthrobacter sp. B4EP4b. Next base: position 24,669 of record NZ_VHIJ01000047.1, read on the forward strand.
TTTCCCGCTGCCCGCGCCGAGCATGTGTGATGCTCCCGTCCGGCACATGCCGCCCACACTGGACCTCTCCGCGGCGGCAATCAAGGGACCGGGTGACCTGGTGACGGTAGATTCCGGCGGCCAGCTCCTGGCCAGGGCCGTCACGGGCGCACGCACCTTCGCGGCAGCCAAAGTCATTGGCTCCGGCTTCACGGGAGCCAAGGAAGTCTTCACCCCGGACTGGGACCGTGACGGCGCCTTCGACCTCCTGACGCAATGGACCAACGGAACGCTGACCCTGCACCGCGGCATCGCTGCCGGAGGCTTCCAGTCCCCCGTTACCCTCGGGAACGGAGGATGGGACACCCTGACTCTCGCCGTGGGCGGCTGGTGCGCCAACAACCGGCTTCCCCAGATCCTTGCCCTCGACGGCGCCGGGAACCTGTACCTCTATCCGAACAAGGGCACGGGCGACCTCTCCGAACGCACCCTGGTGGGCGGCGTCGGTGCCGCGCGGAAGTTGTCCATGGCCGATTACGACGCCGACGGGTTCCAGGACGTGCTGGCGCTCCGCGCCGACGGCTCGGTCCAGCTTTACCGCGGCTGGGGCACCACCGCTTTACGGGCCGAGGCCAGGCCCACCGTGGCCACCGGCTGGGCCGACGTTACGGGCATCCGGCCGCTGAAGGACGTTACCGGGCTGAACTCCACAGGCCTTGCCCTGCGCCGGGCCAACGACGTTGTGCAGTACTGGGACCTGACCTCGGGAAGCCTCGCATCGCCGTCGAACATTCCCGGCCCCTGGGCCGGACAGCGGCTGGCGCAGTGAGCGGCTAGATGGCCGGCTGGAGTTCCAGGACGTCTTTGAGGCGCTCCAGCTGGGCCGCTTCGGCGCAGAGGCTCCGCTGGAGCATAGTGCTCAGGAAGCCGAGCCTGTTCAGGAATCCGAGCGGCCCTTCCGGCTGGGCTTCTAGGGCAAACCGGACCCTGGTCCCCGCGGTTTCCGTGCTCAGGTAATAGCCGCCGGACCGGATCGCAGGACCGGACGTCACCTGGAACTGGATTTCGGCTCCGGGCCTGGCGCTGGTAATTTCCAGGTCTGCCGGGATGCTGAGGCCGGACCGGCCCGCCACCATCTGCCGGTAGACGGCACCCTTGGCTCCCTCGGATCCATCCACCAGCTTGACCCTGCGGACGCCGTCACGCCAGAGCGGAAGATTGGTGGCGTCAAGCAGGTACAGGTACACAGCCATGGCGTCACGCCGGATGAGGACCTCATGCTCTGCGAATGCCATCGGGATCTTTCGTGGTTGACGTCGGCCTGCCGCGCAGCTGCACCCCCCGGCACCGCAGCTACCGGATCAGGTTAGCCAGCGCTCCGTATGCCTACCTAGCCAGCGCCCTCGACGTTATTGAAGAGTTACTGCATGACGTCCCGGTGACCGGACACGCCCCGTTTGCATGCCGCCTGAACGGCCCGCCGGCACATCTGCGCTAAGCTATGTTCTGCCCCTGAAACGGGGGCGCTGCGGCTGTAGCTCAATGGTAGAGCGCTAGCTTCCCAAGCTTGATACGCGGGTTCGATTCCCGTCAGCCGCTCCACTTTGCGCAGGCACTGCCACGCCCGGACCCACGGACTCCTGGACGCTGCTCCGCCGATCCTTCCGGACACCCCAGAGCCATTAGGTCCCCGGGTGTATGGTCAGAGGTCAGGAACCTCTTCGGTTCCGCTACAGGAGCAAACATGGCTGACAAGTCCCCGCGTCAAGCAGCATCCAAAAAGTCCGGCAAGTCCATCAAGGAAAAGCGCGCAGACAAGAAGGCCGCCGCGGCGCCGGCCAGCTCCCTGGACATCACGTCCAGCAAGGCCGCCAAGAAAAAGTGACCGCCCCTGAAAACAAGCTGACCCTGGGCGTCCTGGCTTCCACCCGAAAGCCTGCCGAGCGGCGCCTCCCCATTCATCCGTTGCATTTTGAGCGCATCGAGCCCGAAGTACGGCGGAATATCATCCTTGAGCAAGGCTACGGCGAGCGCTTCGGCATCCCGGATGCGCACCTGTCCACCCTGGTGGGCAGGATGGCGGGCCGGGAGGAGCTGCTGGAAAGTGCCGACGTCGTACTCCTGCCCAAGCCTCAGCCGGAGGACCTCGCCGAGCTGCGGGACGGGCAGGTCCTCTGGGGATGGCCGCACTGTGTCCAGGACCGTGCCGTCACCCAATTGGCCATCGACAAAAAGCTGACCCTGATCGCCTTCGAGGCCATGAACCACTGGGCCAGCGATGGTGGTTTCGGCCTCCACGTTTTCCACAAGAACAACGAACTGGCCGGGTACTGCTCAGTGCTGCACGCCCTGGCACTGACTGGTTCCACTGGCGACTACGGTCGTCGGCTCAGCGCTGTGGTGATCGGCTTCGGGGCCACCGCCCGTGGGGCAGTCACCGCGCTGAATGCCCACGGCGTCCACGATGTCCAGGTCCTCACCAACCGTGGGGTGGCCGCCGTCGGCGCCCCCATCCATTCGGTTAATATCGTCCAGTTTGATCACGACGACGAAGCACCCTTCCTGAGCCAGGTCATCACTGAGCGGGGCCGGGTTCCATTGGCGCCTTTCCTTGCCGAGAGTGACATCGTGGTCAACTGCACCTTGCAGGACCCCAACAGTCCGCTCACCTACTTGCAGACTGACGATCTCGCAGCCTTTGCCCCAGGGAGCCTGATCGTTGACGTATCCTGCGACGAAGGGATGGGGTTCAGCTGGGCCAGGTCCACCACGTTCGCGGAGCCAATGTGCACCGTCGGTGACCACATCAACTACTACGCGGTGGACCACAGCCCGTCGTATCTCTGGAACTCCGCCACGTGGGAGATCAGCCAGGCCCTGCTGCCGTTCCTGGCCACCGTTATGGACGGCCCGGAAGCCTGGGCGCAGAACGACACCATCGCCCGGGCCATCGAGATCCGCGACGGAGTGGTCCGGAACAAGGATGTCCTGGAGTTCCAGAAGCGGGAAGCCGCCTACCCGCATGCTGCCCTGTAATCCGCGGTCAGGCCGCCGTCGCCTTGCTGACTATGCTCACGGGGTGGCGGCGGTCCTTGAAGCTGACCTTCAGCAGCAGCGAGCCCTTCCGGGCCAGGATCACGGCGACCGTCAGGGCGGCTAGCGCCGGGACTCCCCCGGCCACCAGCAGTGCCGCGTGCGGGGTGGCGTGCTCGGACAGCCAGCCGAGCATCGGCCCGCCAATGGCCTGGCCACCGATCAGCACCATGATGTAAAGGCTCATGACCCGGCCCCGGATCCGCATGTTCGAACTCACCTGGACCAGCTGGTTGGAGCCGGTCAGGAACATCAGGCACCAGAATCCGGACAGCACCATCACGGCACCGAACGCAGGCATGGACGGCGCAATGGCCGCGAGGCAGAGCATCACGCCGTACATCCCGGCGCAGAACACCACCGAACGCAGCCGCAGGTGCCGCCGCCGGGTGGATGCCACGGCTCCGGCGAGGGCTCCGAGCGCGACGAGGGCGTTCAGGAGTCCGTAGCCTCCGGCCCCGACGTCGAAGACGTGGTCGGCAAACGCGGCCAGGACCACGGGCAGGCTCATGGCGAACACCGCGATGAACCCGGCCATCAGCCATGGCCAGTAGATGGTGGGCTTGCTGAGCGCGTAGCTCAATCCTTCGCGCAGCATCCCCTTGCTCTTCGGGGCGGGGGCGCTGACAAACAACCGGTCCTTCCGCAGGATCAGGAGCATGGCCACCGTGGAGCAGCAGGCGGCGGCATTGCCGGCGAAAGCCCACCCTGCACCGACTGCGGTGAGAAGCCATCCGGCCAGGGCAGGACCAATCAGGCCGCCCAGTTGGAAGGTAGTGGAGTTCACGCTGATCGCATTGCGCAGATAGGTCGGGCCTACCAGTTCGTTGACGAACACCTGCCGGGCCGGCTGGTCCAGCACGGTGACCAGGCCAAGGACCAGCGCAATAACGTAGACGTGCCACACCTGGACGGCTCCCGTCAGTGCAAGGATGGCGAGGGCCCCGGCCAGGAGCGCGGCCATGCTTTGGCACAGGATGAGGATCTTCCGCTTGGCAAACCGGTCCGCGATCATGCCTCCCCACGGTCCCAGCAGGAGGGAGGGCAGGAACTGCAGCGCCACCGTAAAGCCCACCGCAGTCACGGATCCGGAAAGCTGCAGGACCATCCAGTCCTGGGCAATGCGCTGCATCCAGATGGCGATCACTGCAATGAAGTGCCCAACCGCGAAGATCCTGAAGTTGGGCACCGTCAGCGAGATAAAGGTGTGCTTCCACGGCAGGCGTTCAGGGACGACGGCGAGGGGCTGGGTCTGGTGGTCCGGCGGCGGCGCGGAGGCGGCTGAGTCGATGACGGGCTGGGTGACGGTTGCCGATGACGGCGGTGGGGGTGCCACAGGAGTGTCCTCAAATTGGGGTCGGTCCGGGATGTCCTTAACGCTAGGCTGGGGCAACGGATTATGGAGACGTATTGTCCCTATAACTCGTATTGCGAACTGCAATGCTGCCGATGTCCGCACTCACGCCCTTGGAGTCCCCAGTGTTTGAACCCGCCCAGCTGCGCTCCTTCCTGGCGGTGGCCGAAACCCTCAGTTTCACCAAGGCAGCTGAGCGGCTGGGCCTGGCCCAGCCCACCGTCAGCCAGCATGTCCGCAAGCTGGAAACGGCGGCCAAGCGGGTGCTGGTCACCCGGGACACCCGCGACGTCCGCCTCACGGATAACGGCGATGCCATGGCCGGGTTTGCCCGGAATATCCTCTCCGCCCACGACGCCGCCGCCAGGTATTTCTCGGGCTCCGCCATGCGGGGCCGGCTGCGCTTCGGGACTGCCGATGATCTGGCCATCACCGGCCTGCCGAGGATCCTGCGCGAATTCCGGCAGGTCTATCCGCAGATCAACCTGGAACTGACAGTGGGCCAAAGTGACCAGCTCTACCGGAAACTCAATGCCGGCCAGCTGGACCTGGTGTTTGTGAAGTGGGTGGCGGGGGCCAAGGACGGCACCGTGGTGCAGCACGATTCCTTCTCCTGGGTGGGGCAGGAACAGACCGTGCTTGAGCCCGGGGCGCCCGTCCCGCTGATCGCCTACCCCTCACCCAGCCTGAGCCGGAAACTTGCCATCGACGCGCTGGAGTCCCACGGCAGGACCTGGCGCATCACATGCACCACCCGCCAGATCAGCGGCGTGCTTGCCGCAGTCCGCGCCGGAATCGGAGTGGCCGTCATGCCGTCATCCCTGGTGCCGGAGGACCTGAAGATCATCACCCGCCGCTTTGACCTGCCGGCGGTGGGCGACGTTGACTTCACCCTGATCCGCAACCCACTGGCCAACTCCGAGGTCATCGATGCACTGACGCAATCCATTGTGGGCAGGACCATCAACCGTCCGGCCTAGGCTTGGAATCGGCGAGGCAAGCCATTACACACAAGAACGTGGGGATTCTGGTGGGAGTACAAACCAGCACAAGAAGGCGGATCGACAGACTGGCCCTCAGCACGGCGTTCGGAGCCACGTTGTCATTTGTGGTCGTTGCCGACTGGCCCTGGCCCCTCGCTTTCGGGGCCGGCGCCATCCTGCTCCTCCTTGCCCGGACACTGTGGCGCCGGAAAAGCGGAGGGAGCGGGGAGCAGTTGCCCGCAGCACCCGGTGTGGGTCTCGTGGGTGTGACCTTCGGCGCGGCAGCGCTCATCATCCGGGGAACTCCGGAGGCCCTCTGGGCCGGCCCGGCCTTGGGCGTTGTTGCCTCCGTCAGCACGTACGCGTATCTCCGCCGCCTGGCGGATCGTGACGGCAGGGCATCGAGTTCATGACACCAGGCGAGGGCGTGGGGAAGCAGCATCTCCTTGATGTGGGCAACGGCGTCCAGGTCAACTACTTCGATACCGGTGGGCCGGGCCTGCCGGTGGTGATTTTGCATGGGCTGGCAGGCAGCGCCACGGAATTCTTCGCAACAGCCCGCGCCTTGACCGGATTCCGGACGAGTCTGGTGGAGCTGCGCGGCCATGGCCGAAGCACCACCAGCCCTGGCGACCTCTCGCGCGAAGCCTTTGTGGCCGACGTCGTCCACGTGATTGAGACAGCGGTGGCCGCTCCTGTCGCATTGGTTGGCCAGTCCATGGGCGGCCACACCGCGATGCTGGTTGCGGCGAAGCGGCCGGACCTCGTTTCCAGGCTCGTGCTGCTCGAGAGCGGCGCTGGGGGCAGCAGCCATATGGAGAATATGCAGCTCGGGGAATTTTTCCGCTCCTGGCCCGTCCCGTTCTCCAGCCGACCGGCCGCCAGGGATTTCCTGGGACCGGGGCCGCTTGCAGAAGCATGGGCCGCTGATCTTGAAGAGAAAGCCGGCGGGTTTTGGCCCCGCTTCCACCCTGACGTCATGGTGGGCATCATGCACGCACTGATCCAGCCCCGCTGGAAGGAATGGCAGTCAGTGAGGGCACCAACGTTGGTGGTCTATGGCGAAAATGGAATGTTTTCTGAGGAAGAGAAAACTGCATTCGTTGCGTCCCGGCCGGAGACGCAGCGGGTGGACCTCCCGGCAGCGTCACACGACGCCCATCTTGACGCGTTTGAATCTTGGATGGCGGCGCTGAACACCTTCCTGGGAAACCCTTTGTCCCCTCAGGGAAGCGCAGATACTAAGGCCGCGGACAAGGGAAGACAACCCGGTCTCCATTGATGTCGGAAGGTTGCATCACCTATGCTGATTTTCCCAGGGTCAAGCAGATGGCCGGTTCACTAACACGAGCATGTTCCTGCGTGCCAGGTCCGTGCTCGGGACAGGCAGCCAATGACGACAGCCAAGAACACCCATCTCAGCTCCACCCACGCGCGCCAGCACAACACCCTGCGTCCACCGGCCACCCGCAGTTCAACACTCGGCTCCGGAATAGCCACCACGGACACCGGATATGTGGGAAAGCCTACCTGCGACACCTGCCGCACCGATGAATTTGTCTACCTCGAGTCCTATATTCCCCCGACGTACCGGCGGGACGGCAGCGTCGCCACTTTGGGCGAAGTCGCCTACACCTGCACCCATTGCGAACAGTTCTCCGCCCACAGTGTTCCCGTGACCTGGACCCCGCCCGGCTGGTACTTGGGCTGACGCACATTAACGAGGTCCGGTGGTGGAGCTTGTCGAAACCCAGACAAGCTCAACCACCGGACCTTATGTATGCCTTGGGGCGGGAACTAGATCAGCGCATCCGAGAGGTGGTTGGGTGTGCCGAACCGGTGAGCCGTGATGCTGACTGCCTGCTCATGCAGGAACGGCAGCAGCTCGACGCTGCCGGCCTCCGTGACCGCGTGGGCGTAGACGGCAAGATCGGGACGGCCGCCTGTGGCCTTAGCCAACGCAGCGGCGTCACCGCCGATCAGGCGGATCCGCGCCCCGGACAGCTTGCCCGCCGAGGCGAGGCGTTCCGCGGAAGCCAGCCACTCTGCGTCGGACTCCACGCTCACCTCGACGTCCAGCGCGGTCAGCACCGGGCGAAGCTGCGCGGGAAGTTCGACGGCGGATGACACCGTCAGTGCCGACCCCGCCAGGACGCCGGCGGCCACAGTCCGGACCAGGTGCGCCAGCGGCGCACCTTCGGCGAGCCGTACAGTGACTGGCAGGCTCCGGTAGCGGAAGATGTTGCGCTCCGCGCTGAGGCCGGACACGTCCTTGGCGGTGCCGAATTCCTCAGCCCAGGCCTGCGCGTCCGATGCCAGCGCCCGGTTGACCGACTCCAGGTCGGCAGGCTCCAGCGCCGCACTGACGGCGTTGATGATCCGGCGCACTCCGGGGTGCATGATGGGAGCGTCGGCGGTGCTGACTGCCGGGGTCCAGTCGCCCAGGCCGGCCAGGTAGTTGGGTCCGCCTGCCTTGGTGCCAGCGCCCACAGCGGACTTCTTCCAGCCGCCGAACGGCTGGCGCTGCACGATGGCGCCGGTGATGCCGCGGTTCACGTACAGGTTTCCGGCCTGGATGGTCTCCAGCCAGGTTCCGAGCTCCTCGGAGTTCAGGGAGTGCAGGCCTGCGGTGAGGCCGTACTCGATCTGGTTCTGGATGGCGATGGCCTCTTCGAGCGTGTCGGCGGTCATCACACCGAGCACCGGGCCGAAGAACTCGGTCAGGTGGAAGTAGGAACCGCGCTTGACGCCGTAGCGCACGCCCGGGCTCCAGAGCCGGCCAGTGTCATCCAGCTTCCGAGGTTCAACGGCCCAGTTTTCGCCTTCGCCCAAAGTGGTGAGTGCGTTCAGGAGCTTGCCGTTGGCCGGCTCGATAATCGGGCCCATCTGGCTGGTGGGGTCCTCCGGGTAGCCCACCTTCAGGGAGGTGACAGCGTCGATCAGCTGGTTGTGGAAGCGCTTGGACTTGGCCACCGAGCCCGCCAGGATCACCAGTGAGGCGGCGGAGCACTTCTGGCCGGCGTGGCCGAACGCTGAGTAGGCCACGTCCTTGGCCGCCAGGTCCAGGTCCGCGCTGGGGGTGACGATGATGGCATTCTTGCCGCTGGTTTCGGCCAGGAGCGGCAGGTTCTGGCGGAAGGACCGGAACAGCTCGGCGGTTTCGTAGCCGCCGGTAAGGATCACGCGGTCCACGGCCGGGTGCGAGATCAGCTGTTTTCCGAGTTCACGCTCGCCCAGCTGCACCATGGTGAGCACGTCACGCGGCACGCCGGCTTCCCAGAGCGCTTCGACCATTACGGCGCCGCTGCGGGCGGCCTGCTTGGCGGGTTTGATCACGACGGCGGAGCCGGCGGCGAGTGCCGCAAGGGTGGACCCTGCGGGGATGGCGACCGGGAAGTTCCACGGCGGCGTCACAACGGTGAGCTTGGCAGGGACGAACGTGGCGCCGTCGACCGTGTCCAGCTTCCGGGCGGACTCGGCGTAGTAGTGGGCAAAGTCCACCGCTTCGCTGACCTCGGGATCGCCCTGGTCGATGGTCTTGCCGGTTTCGCTGGCCATCACCTCAAGCAGGTCGGCGCGGCGGGCCTCCAGGACCTCGCCGGCGCGGTGCAGGATCTCGGCGCGTTCGGCGCCGGACAGGGCACCCCAGGCCTTGCCTTTCTCCACGGCCGCCTGGATGACGGTGTTCAGGGTGGCCTCGTCCTTGACGGAAGCCGCCGCCACGGAAGCATTGCCCAAAGTGGAGGACGGGACTCGCTCCAGGATGGCCCGGCCCCAGTCGCGGTTGGCGGGCAGGGACGGGTCGGTGTCCGGGGTGTTCTCGAAGCCCTCATGCGGCCTGGAGACCGGTGGCAGGTTGCGGTCCTGCCGGCGGTTCGCCAGCGGAACCGTATTGTCCAGGGCGTCCAGCGAGGCAAGGAAGCGCTGCTTCTCGCGCTCGAACAGGACCTCGTTTTCGCTCAGCTCGAAGACTGCCGACATGAAGTTGTCCTGGCTGGCGCCTTCCTCGAGGCGGCGGATCAGGTAGGCGATGGCGACGTCGAACTCGGCCGGATGCACCACGGGCGTGTAGAGCAGGAGCGAGCCGACGTCCTTCTTGACGGCCTCGGCCTGGCCCTGAGCCATGCCCAGCAGCATCTCGAACTCGATGCCCTGCTGTGCCGTATCCGCGATGCCGCGCTGCTTGGCCAGAAGCCAGGCGAAGGCGATGTCGAACAGGTTGTGGCCGGCCACGCCGATCCGGATGTTCTTGATCCGCTCGGGGTGCAGCGCGTAGTTGATGACGCTCTTATAGCTGGTGTCCGAGTCCTGCTTGCTGCCCCAGGTGGCCAGCGGCCAGTCATGCAGGGACGCTTCCACCTGTTCCATCGGCAGGTTGGCGCCTTTGACCACGCGGACCTTGATGGCGGCGCCGCCGTTGGCACGGCGTTCGGCAGCCCAATCCTGCAGGCGGATCATCGCGGAGAGAGCGTCGGGAAGGTAGGCCTGGAGCACGATGCCGGCTTCCAGGTTCTTGAACTCTGGCTTGTCCAGGATCCTGGTGAAGACCGCAATGGTCATGTCCAGGTCCTTGTATTCCTCCATGTCCAGGTTGATGAACTTGGCCTTTCCGCCGTTCTTGGCGAAGGAGGCGGCGCGCTGGAAGAGGGGCGTGAGCTTTTCGACGACGTGTTCCACGGCTTCGTCGAAGGCCCAGGCCGAGTGGGGGGCAACCGTGGAGGAGACCTTGATGGAGACGTAATCGACGTCGGGGCGCGCCAGCAGGGTGTGCGTGCCTTCGAGCCGGCGGGATGCCTCGTGCTCGCCGAGGACCGCCTCGCCGAGGAGGTTGACGTTGAGCTTAATGCCGTCCTTGCGGATCTTGGCGATGGCCGGGCCCAGCTTGGCGTCGGTGGCGTCCACGATCAGGTGGCCCACCATCTCGCGCAGGACCTTGCGGGCAATGGGGATAACCACCTGCGGCATCACCCGGGCCATGGTCCCGCCCAGTGCCACGGCGCTGCGCATGTACCAGGGCAGGAAGGCCGGAACCTTCGGAGCCAGGGCAGCGAGGTTGCGGGCTGCCACGTTCAGGTCTTCGGGGCGGACGACGCCGTCCACGAAGCCCACGGTGAATTCCAGGCCGTTGGGGTCCTTAAGGACGCCGGCGAGCTGCTGGGCGGAGGCGTCCACCGGGACCTTGGCGGCTTCGGTGAGCCAGTGCCGGACCAGGGCGACTGCCTCGGTGGCGAGGGCCTTCGCCTGGGGGACGTCGACGTCGACGGTCTGGGGTGCGGTACCGGCTGAAGTTGCTGGTTCCATTGCAACGTGGGTCATGGTTTTCCCGATCCTTCTTTGCTGTGGGAGGAGGTCTTTTCACCAGTATGAGCTTCTACTCACATAAGATAAAGCGATGTTTTCTAAGCAATACAGGTTAGAAAAACCAATGATTCAAAAAGCGCCGCCGCCCACCTCTTGAGCACGAAAAAGGCAGGCCATCCTCCCCCGTTGCCCTATCACTTTTGGTTCCCAAAAGGGGTGCTTGGGGACCAAAAGTGATAGGGCAAAATTGGGGGCGGGACGGCCTGCCAGTGACTGGAAGGGGC
>NZ_VHIJ01000048.1:0-6355 GCF_006680095.1 Pseudarthrobacter sp. B4EP4b
CGGTAGTGATCCGGAGCGTCACGAAATTCCGGGAGGGACTGGTCACAAAGACGTCAGCAGCAATGATTTTCACGGCAGATTCAGGCTTTCTTGGTCGGAAGGGGACAGGATGCGGGGGTCAGCGTTGGGTGGTACCGCTGGGGGTGGTGCCGAGCAGGGCGAGCTCTGCCCGGCGGGGAAGGCCTTCCCAGTCCCCGGCAGTGCTCACGGCGAAGGCCCCCATCAGGGCGCCCCGCTGCAGCCGGCCGGCCACATCCTCGCCGTCGAGCAATGCGGACAGGTATCCGGCGGTGAAAGCATCTCCGGCACCCACCGTATCGATGCTGGTGACAGGCACTGCCGGGGCTTCCCAGCGGCCGTCCCGGGTGTGGACGCACGCGCCGGCGGCACCGCGCTTGACCACAACTTCGCGCACTCCCAGTCCAAGAAGTTGGCCAGCCATAGCCACTTCTTGCATCTCTGGATCCTGGCTGCCATCGGGCGGGATGGCTACCAGGTCAAGTTCGTCGTCGGAAGCAATCAGGATGGTGGCGTGCCGGGCGAGCGGAGTGAGGGCCTCCCGGGCCTCACTCCGGGACCACAGTTTGCTGCGGTAGTTGACGTCGAGGGACACCACCAGCCCGTCGGCAGCAGCGCGTTCGGCCGCGAACTCCACGGCCTTGCGCGACTCTGGGCTGAGTGCAGCCGTGATGCCGGTGAGATGGAGGATGCGGGCACCCTGTTGCAGGGCACGGTCCGCATCCTCGCGGCTAAGCGTTGATCCTGCGGACCCGGAGCGGTAGTAGAAGGCGCGGGTGACGTCCGCCGTGCGTTGTTCGAGGAACATCACACCGGTCGGGCGCGATGGGTCCTCGCGTTGCTGCACTTGCACGCCCTCGGCCCGGAGCTGGCGGAGGATGAATTCGCCATGGGGATCGCCACCCACCACGCCTGCCCATCTTGCGGTGTGGCCGAGCCGGGCGACGGCGGCGGCTACGTTAGATTCGGCTCCGGCAACATGCATGGCCAGGGCGCCGCCGGCGGACAGCGGCCCGGTCGAGCGCAGCGAGACCATGGACTCACCGAAGGTCAGGAGGTCCACGCCAGGGAGGCCGGCGTCGGCAGTCACCGTTGGCTCTCCATGGCCCCGCCGCCGGAACCGGCAGCCAAGGCAACAAAGCGGCGTGCGCGCTCCCGCATGGCGGCGAGGTCGCCCCCGGATGCCGAATCACCGAAAAGCGGGCCGCCTAGTCCGACGGCGATGGCACCGGCGGCCCAATATCCCGCCGCTTCATCGAGCCCCACGCCGCCTACCGCTATAAAGGGGATGTCCGGGAACGGATCGCGGACTGCCTTGAGATACCCGGGTCCCCCAATGGAGGCAGGGAAGAGCTTTACCGCCGTGGCACCGCGGTTCATCGCTTCGAAGGACTCGCTCGGGGTCAGGGCACCGGCCAGCACGGGGATGCCCCGGCCCGCTGCTTCTTCGATGGACGGCGCGAGGGACGGCGTGACCATGAACTGGCCGCCCGCGGCCGCAACGTTGTCCACGTCCTGTTTTGTCAGCACCGTTCCGGCACCTACGAAGCAGCCGGGAGGCGCCGCAGCCCGCACCTCACTGATGGCATCGAGGGCCCCGGGAGTGGTCAGGGCGATTTCGACATATTGGAAACCCTCCTCCATCGCGGCGAGGGCCGCCTTCCCGGCTGCCGTGCCGTCGTTTCCCCGTACGATCGCCAGCAGCCGTGTCCGCCGCACGCCGGCCAGCAGTTCCTCGGGGGCCAGGGTGTTCTCCATCAGGGCCTTCTCCTTCATAGGGGCTGCTCTTCTCAATACCCGTGCTTTTGGCCGTCACCATTCGGCAAAGGCACCGTCCGGCTGGCGCCAGACCGGGCCGCGCCAGGCATGCCCGCGCTTGTCCGCGGCACGGACTACGGCCTCATCGATTTCAATCCCCAGGCCGGGGCCGGTAAGGCGTTCAATGTGCCCGTCCACAAACTTCAGCGGCGACTTGTCCACCACGTAGTCCAGGACTTCCGCGCCCTGGTTGTAGTGAATGCCGATGCTCTGTTCCTGGATGAGGAAATTGGGAGTCGCAAAGCCCACCTGCAGGCACGCGGCGAGCGCCAGTGGACCCAGCGGGCAGTGCGGCGCAAGCTGCGCGTCGTAGACCTCGGCCAGCGAGGCGATCTTGCGGACCTCGGTGATGCCTCCAGCGTGGGAGAGATCCGGCTGCGCCACGGCGATGCCGGCCTGCAGGGCGGGCAGGAATTCCTGCCGGTTGTAGAGCCGCTCACCGGTGGAGACCGGCGTGGTGGTAGACGCGGTGAACTCCCGCAGCAGGTGCGTGTTTTCCGGGACCACCGGTTCCTCGAGGAAGAAGGGCCGGTACGGTTCCAGCAGCGGTGCCACGCGGCGGGCGTTGGCAAGGCTGAAGCGGCCGTGGAAATCCACGGCGACATCCCGGTGCGCCCCCAGGACCTCGCGGGCGGCAGCCACCCGGCGGACAACGCCGTCGAGCTCTGCCACCGAGGCGATGGGGCTCATCCGGCCGCTGGCGTTCATCTTGACGGCAGTCAGCCCCACCTCCAGCTGGGCGCTGATCTGGTCCGCTACCTCGTTGGGTTCGTCTCCGCCCACCCAGCCGTACATCCGGATCCGGTCACGGACGTGCCCGCCAAGGAGCTGATGCACCGGGGTGTTGAAGTGCTTGCCGGCGATGTCCCACAATGCCTGGTCCAGCCCCGACACCGCGCTGGCCAGGATGGGGCCGCCCCGGTAGAAGGAGCCCTTGGTCATGACCTGCCAGTGGTCCTCGATCCGGAGCGCGTCATTGCCGATCAGGAGTTCGGAGAGTTGTTCGACGGCGGTGCGGACAGTTTCGCTGCGGCCCTCGCAGGTCGCTTCGCCCCAGCCGACGATCCCGCTGTCGGTCTCGATGCGGACGAACAGCCAGCGCGGTGCGACGAGGAAGGTTTCGATCCTGCTGATGAAAGTCACTGTTGCCTAGCCCTTGGTGGCACCGGCGGTGAGGCCGGAGACGATGTACTTCTGCGTGAAAAGCGCAATGATCATGATGGGAATGGTCACCACTGTGGCCGCCGCCATGAGTCCGCCCCAGTCGATGCTGGCGTAGGAGACGAAGTCGAAGATGGCCACGGGCAGTGTTTTGGTGTTGGAGCCGGAAAGCACCAGGGCAAACATGAAGTTGTTCCACGAGAAGATGAACGACAGGATGCCCGCGGTGGCGATGCCGGAGACGGCGAGCGGCAACGTGATGAGGCGGAACGCACCGATCGGGGTGAGGCCGTCCACCTGGGCGGACTCTTCCAGCTCGAGCGGCAGGGAATCGAAGTAGCTCATCATGATGTAGACGATCAGCGGCAGCGCCACGAACATGTGGCTGAGGATCAGGACCTCGAACTTGCCCACCATCCGCAGGTTGGAGAACACGTAGTACCAGGGCACCAACAGGGAAACGCCCGGGATAACGCGCGCCATCAGCACCACGAGAGCGGAGCGGTGCATGGTGAACCGGCTCATGGCATAGGCCGCGGGAACGCCAAGCACGATTGACAGCGCGGTGGAAACGAACGCCACCCAGAAGCTGTTGAAGATGAAGATGAAATAGTTGTTCCGCTGCAGAACGTTGGCGTAGTTCTCACCCGTGGGCGAGAAGATCAAGGCCTTGGCGGTGTCATAGATGTCCACATTGGTCTTGAAGGAAGCCAGGAGCATCCAGAACAACGGCGCAATCAGGAACAGCACCACCACGATGAGGGCCACAACACGGAAGACCTTATAGAGGCGGGTGGGCAGGGGCTTCCGACGGCGGCGGATCACCTGGGGAGCCGCGGCGGAGGTTTGGCTGGGGGTTGTAACGGTCATTTGCTTACCGCTTTCTTGCGCATGGTCAGCAGCCACATGGAGCCGATGATGATCATGAAGAACAGGATCAGCACCGCTGAGGACAGCCCGTACTGGTTGTAGTCGAAGCTCAGGCCGTAGGCGTAGACGTTCAGGGTCTCCACCTCGTGGAAGGACCCGCCGCCCTTGCCCTTGGTGGCGTACAGGATGTCGAAGGTCTTCAGGGCGTCGATGCCGCGAAGCAGGATGGCGACAACAACGGTAGGCATCATCAGCGGCAGGGTGATGAGGAAGAAGCGCTGGAAGGAGTTGGCGCCGTCCACCCGGGCAGCCTCATCAGGCTCATCGGAGAGCGAGGTCAGGCCGGCAAGAAGGATCAGCACCACCATGGGGGTCCACTGCCATACGTCCATAAAGATCGTGGTTCCCAGCGCGGTGTCCTGGCCCGAGAGCCAGGGCTGAGGCGGGATGCCCACCATGCCCAGCAGCTGGTTGGCGAAGCCGATGTTCGGATCGAAGATCAGCCGCCACATCATTCCCACGGCAACCGGCGTGGCCACCAGCGGCAGCAGGATCGCCACCCGGACCCACTTTTCACCGCGGAACGGGCGCCAAAGGAGCAGCGCGATGCCCATGCCGAGCACCACCTCGCAGACCAGGGCCACGCCGGTGAATGACAGCGTACGGGCCACTGCCGGCCAGAAACGTTCTGTGTCAGTGAGGACTGTCAGGTAGTTTTCGAACCCAATGAAATCCGTTTTGGCGCGGACAGACCCCTGCGAATCCGTGAGGCTCAAGTACAAGGTCCACGCCAGCGGAAAGACAATCAGGACGCCGACAAAGATCATGGCGGGTGCGGCAAAAAGCCATTTGCGGTGCCGGTTCGCCCAGGCGGAGAAATTTCCGCCCATGCTGGGAGGGCGTCCTGCGCTTCGGGCCGGGGCGCTGCCCGGCGCGTTCATTACAGACATGGTTCACCTAAGAGTTTGGGGTGAGGCAAGAGCGAGGACCCGGCGGGACTGCAACGGGGTACCGTCCCGCTGGGCTCTGATGCGCTTTAGGGGTATGAAGCGCGGCGGCTGTTACTTCTTTTCGCTGTCCAGGAACTTCTGGAAGGAGTCATGGGCCGAGTCGGCTGCCGAGGAGGCGTCGGCGCCGGTGATGCTGGCGACGATCGGCTCCCCGACGATTTCGCGGGCCTTGCCTACCGTGACAACCTCGGGCCGGTCGTGGCCAATACCGTTCTTGGCGCTGACCGCAATGGCATCGGCCAGGTCCTTGGGGTACGTCGAGGTTCCTTCCGCGTTGGACCAGACGGAAGCGCGGGGTCCGGGGACGCCGGCCTTCTGCGCGGCCAGGGTGCGTTCCTTGCTCGTGGCCCACTGGATGAACTTCCAGGCGTTGTCCTGGTTGCCGGAGGCCTCGTTCACGGCCAGGCCCCAGGAGGGGATGTTGTAAGGCTTGGAACCCGCGGGACCTGCGGGCAGCGGCGCAAACCCTACCTTGTCCGCCACTTTGGATTTGGCCGGATCTGTGGCGTTCTTGTAGAGCGAGTCCGCCTCGGTGTAGAAGGCCGCCTTGCCCTGCGTAAAGATTGCCATCGCCTCGGGCCAGCTCATGTCGGTGCTGACGTTGGCGGGACCGTAGTTCTTGATCAGGCCGCCGTAGTAGGCGTAGGCCTTCTTCGCGGCGTCCGAGTTCACAGCGGACTTGCCGCTGGAATCCGTGAAGTCACCGCCGAAACTGTAGAGGAAACTGGAGAACTGCGTAACCGCCGCGGACTTGCCGGTGCGGGCAACAAAACCGGCTACGTCCGGGTTGGCTGCCTTGATGGCCTTAGACGCAGCTTCGAGCTCGTCCATGGTCTTGGGAACCTGGAGTCCGGCTGCCTGCAGCAGGTCCTTGCGGTAGTAAAGGACTTCGCGTTCGGTGATGATCGGGACGCCCACAACCTTGCCGTCAACAGTAGTGGCCTTGACCGGGCCCTCCTGGTAGTCCTTCCAGTCCCAACCTGAGTCTGCGGAGACCTTGTCCGTCAGGTCTGCCAGGTAGCCGTTCTTCGCGAAGGCTTTGCCTTCCTGGAGCGGGCGGTACATCATCACATCGATCTCATCGCTGCCGGCGTTGAGCTTGACGTTGTACTGGTCCGAGAGCTGGTCTTCGCCGAGCTGGGTCAGCTCGACCTTAAGGCCGCTGGACTTCTCAAACTCCGGAATAGCTGCCTTGATGCCTTCAGTCCAGACGTGGTTCGCCAGGGTCACCCGGACGGTGCCGGATTCCTTGGCATCGCTGCTGCCGCCGCCGCCACTGCAGGCGGTCAGTCCGAGCGAAAGCGCCGCAGCGACAGCCGCGTACTTCACTACAGAACGTCGCTTCATTACGACTCCCTTGCTTCGAGAGGGCTGGACAAAAAAGTCAGCCCGCTTACAGATGCATCTTTACATCTGCTTTGGGAGTCAGCATAGACAAATAAAACAGACATAGACAAGGCCTTGGCAAGCACCCGTAT
>NZ_VHIJ01000048.1:6819-15881 GCF_006680095.1 Pseudarthrobacter sp. B4EP4b
GCTTTGGGAGTCAGCATAGACAAATAAAACAGACATAGACAAGGCCTTGGCAAGCACCCGTATGATTTATCTATGAAAACCCCAAAGGCGGAGTCTCCAACAAACCTGCACGCTTCACTCGTGCAGAGTCTGGGGCTTGCTATTGCTGAGGGGCGTTTTCCCGCGAACTCAGTCCTGAGGTTGGATGAGTTGGAGGCACAGCACAACGTGTCCCGTTCCGTGGTGAGGGAGGCCGCCCGCGTGCTGTCCTCCAAGGGCCTGCTCGAGTCACGCCGCCGGTTCGGCACAGTGGTGCAGCCTGAAGCATCCTGGAATCTCTACGATCCCGAAGTGATCCGCTGGCGCCTTGCCTCGTCCCGTCGGCTTGAGCAGCTGCAGTCACTCAACGAACTCCGTGGAGCGGTGGAACCGCAGGCAGCCCGACTTGCTGCCGAGCGGGCATCGTGGGACGCGGGCAGCGAGCTGGTAGCCCTCGCGGCCCGGCTGTGGGCAGCCGGTCAGCGTGGAGACCAGGAAGAGTTCCTACTGCTGGACGTGGAGTTTCACGCGGCCGTACTTAATGCTTCGGGCAACGCCATGTTCGCACAGTTGCAGAACCTGGTGACGGAGGTCCTGACTGGCCGCACGCAACATGGCCTGATGCCGCACCTCCCCCATCACGAAGCGTTGCAGCTGCACATGGATGTGGCCAGCGCCATCCAGCGCGGGGAGGCGGCCGCAGCTCATGCCGCCATGAGCAGGATTGTGGAGCAGTCCACCGAAGAGATGAGCCAGATCTGGTCCAGCAGCCACTACGGCGACAATGCGCCGCCTGCCGCTTCAGGCAAGGCAGGAACCTAAAACCTCAGACCCGCGGCGTGGAGCGGGCGGGCCGGGACGCCGCTGTCTGCGGTTGTTACTGTATCTTCGCGGATGCCAGCTCCTGGGCGAGGAAATCCAGGACGGGCTGCGCCTCCGGGCTGCCCGCCGCGTGGTTGAGGTGCCCGTGGACTGCGCCGCGGGCCAGGAAGTAGGACACCGGAACACCGGCCTGCTCCAGGTTGGCGGCGAACAGCTCGGAGGAGCCGCGGACGTCGTCGTACTCGCAGGCGACGATGGCAGTCGGCGGCAGCCCTGACGGGTCGGCGTAGCCAGGCATCGCGTAGGAGGACGCCATGCTCACGGGTCCGCCCACATAGTTCTCCGCATTCCGCAGGCAGTCCTCGATCGTAAAGCGGAGGTGCCGCGGCAGCGTCGCCATCACCTCCTCGTCCAGTCCGCCCGCGGGCGGCGGCAGTTCGGCATGGAGGAAGGGATACGCCAGCAGGAGCTTCGCGGGGAGCGGCTTGCCGGCGTCGGTCAGGTAGAGCGCGGCGCCCACGGCGAGGTTGCCGCCCGCGCCTGCGCCGCCCAGGCACAGGAGATCCGCATCCAACCCGAGTCCGGCGGCGTTCCGGCGGATCCAGAACCATGCCGCCAGCGCGTCCTCGTGGGGCACCGGAAAGTGCACTCCGTCGCGGGCCAGCCGGTAATCGACGGACAGCACCGGGATCCCGCTTGCGGCGAGTACGCGGCCCAGATAGTCGGATTCGGGCATATCAAGGCCGCCGCTGACGAAGCCGCCGCCGTGCAGCCACACCAGCGCTGGCCCACCGGTGGAGGACGGCTCCCCATAGATCCGGATATCCACCGGCCCGCGCTTGCCCTCTGCGATGACAGTGCGGATGGGCACGTCGGGCCCCATCTGGCTGGGCAGGGTTTCCGGACCTTCGGGTGCCGCCATGTACAAGGCGAAACCAGCGTCAGGCGCGAGCGTCCCGCCGTCGGACGGCACGGACGATCCCCCCTGCCGGGCTGTCATGACCGGCCCAGCTTTTCGGTGAAGAAACCGACGGCGGCCGCGAGAATGTTGTCCAGCTGGTCTTCCGCGCCGAAGAAGCAGTGGTCGCCGCCCTTGATGGTGACCACTTCATGCTCAACGCCTGCTGCCGCGAGCGCCGCGGCCAGGAGGTCGGTCTGTGAGTGCGGCACCAGGCCGTCGCTGTCGCCGTGGATCAGTAGGAACGGCGCCGCGCCGGCGGTGACGTAGCTGACCGGGCTTGCCGCAGCCAGCAGCGCGGGATCGTCCGAGCCGCCCACCAGCATGTACTCGGGCTGCAGGGACATTCCGGCCGGAACAGCTGCGGTCAGCGCCGGCGGGAAGAGCCCGTCAGGGGTGTTCATCGGCGGGATGTCCACGAGCGAGGAGACCCCGTAGAAGTCGACGACGGCGCTGACGCGGCTGGAGTGCCCCTGCGCACCGAGCCCGCCGTGCAGGTCCTCCCTGGCGCCAGTCAGTCCGAGCAGCGCGACAAGGTGCCCGCCGGCGGATTCGCCCCAGGCGCCGAACCGTTCCGGGTCCACGCCGAGGTCCGCCGCATATTCGCGCAGGTAGCGGACGGCCGCCTTCAGGTCGTGCAGCTGCGCCGGGAACGGCGCCTCCAGGCAGTGCCGGTAGTCCACGGTGGCGCAGGCGATTCCGGCCTCGTTGAGCAGCCGGAACACCGAGTCCGGTGCAAAGGTGGGCGGCAGTTCGCGGCGGTCACCCAGCTGGAAGGCCCCGCCGTGGACCCACACCACCACCGGCACGGGGGTGGCGGCCTGGCGCGGCAGCCAGATGTCCATCTTGAGCGGCCGGAACCCGATGGCCCGCGCATACGTGACTTCACGGTGGACGGCAGAAATGTCCGAGACGTTTTCGGGCACACCCGGGGCGTCGAAGACCGGGAACGGGGGAACGTCCACACCACCGGGCCGGGCAGGATCGAAGGGTTTGGTTTCGTAGACCTCGGTGGCTTCGTTGACACTCATGGTGTGCTCCTTACAAGTTCGGGGTCTTTGGCAAGCTGAGGCGTTTCAGCAGTTCCGCCGCGGGCAGCGGCAAAGTGGTGCTTTCCAGGTCCGACGACGGCGGGAGGCTGGCCGGGCAGGCGGACGTCGGCGATGGTCCCGGCCGGGACGGTGGCACTCAGCTGCAGGCCGCCGTCGTCCGCTGTCCACTCCACTTCAATCAGGCCGTGAGGTCCCTGATGCGAAGTGGCCGCGGAGGCCAGGCCGGCGCCGGGGCGCGGTTCGATGATGATCCGTTCGTAGCCCGCGCTGCCCGGAGCCTGGCGGAGGCCTGCGGTGTAGCGGTGCAGGAAGGACACCACGGCGCCCTTACTGTAGTGGTTCAGGGACTGGTGCGGGGTGCCATCGGCGTCGATGCCGTTCCAGAGCTCCCACATGGTGGTGGCGCCACGGTCCACCATCACCAGCCAGGAGGGTTCAGAGTCCTGCATCAGCAGCTCGTAGGCGAGGTCCAGTTCCCCGTTGTCCGCGAGGACGGGAAGCAGGTAGGGCGTGGCCAGGAAGCCGGTCCCCACGTGCGTGCCCGCGGCCCTGATCAGCGCGACCAGCTGGGCCGTCACGCCGGCGCGTTGCTCCGGGCTGATGAGGTCAAACGCGAGGGCACGGACGCAGTTGGCCTGGCTGGGTTGGGTGACGTGCCCGCCGGCGTCGAGGTATTCCGTTTCCCAGGCCTGCCGGACGTTTTCGGACAGTTCGGCGAGCGCGGCGGCTTCCTCCTCGCGGCCCAGGACGGCGGCAATCTTCGCGAGCAGGGCTGTGGTGTTCCGGTAGTAGGCGGTTGCCACAATGCCGTGATCGCCGGAGCGGGCGGCGAACAGATCCGGTTCCGAGCCGTCCGGTTCCATCCACTCGCCCCAGTGAAAGCCGGTGTCCCAGAGGTATTGTTCGTGCGGCGCCGGTGTTGGACTGGCGGCCTGGCGCTCCGGGTGCTGGCGGGATTCCGCGGTGGTCCGGACGAAGTTTACCCACCGGGTCATCGCGTCCCAGTTCTCGGCGAGAATTTCAGCATCTCCGGTGGAGAGGTACAGCTCCCACGGCACCATCACTATGGCGTCGCCCCAGCCGGCAGAACCGTTCACAAAGGACATGAAATCCCCCGAGGTGATGTCGGCACCGGGCGACGGCGAGATGTTGGCAATAACGCCGTCCTCCCACTGGTCGGCACGGACGTCGTTCAGCCACTTCCGTGAAAAGCCTGTGACGTCGAAGAGATATGCAGCCGTGGGTATAAACAGCTGCCAGTCCCCCGTCCAGCCCGCCTTCTCCCGTTGCGGGCAGTCGGTGGGGACCTCACAGGCGTTGTCCCGGAAGCTCCACTCCACAATCTTGTGGAGCTTGTTCAGCCGCCCTTCGCTGCAGGTGAAGGTCCCGAGGGGTTCCAGGTCCGTCTGCACCAGGCACGCGGTGATGTCCTCCCGCGCGAGGTCCGTGGTGAGGCCGCGCAGGGAGACGTACTGGAAGCCGTGGGTAGTATGCCGCGGTTCGAATACTTCCCCCGGAGCGCCCGACGCCGCCACCTCGTCAACCTGGCCTGCGGACAGGAACTGGCCCGGGCGGCGGAAGTCGATGGGGCGCAAGTGGTCTTGCGTCACGTCACCGGTGGGGCCGAGCGCCTCCCCGTACACAAGGGTGACCTTCTCCCCCGGCGCGCCAAGCCTGTTGAGGCGCACCCAGCCGTGGATGTTCTGGCCGAAATCCACCACCTGGTGCCCGTTGTCTAGGCGGGTGATGGCTACCGGTGCGAGCCCCTCCACGACCCGCGTGGCTGGTGCCACCGGGCCCGTCAGCGTTTCGTAGCTTCCGTCACGGGCGACGGCGGCGCTCACTTGGGGCGCGTTTGCTGCCGGCACCCGGAAGTCCACCCGCTGGCCGGCCATCAGGTCCGCGCTGAGGATCTCCGTTGGCGAAACCAGCCAGGACTCGTCGGTGCCGATCACCGTCCTGCTGTTCCCGGACTGCAGCTCCAGCTGCGCAAGGAGGGCTGTGTGCGTGCCGTACATGTCGGCGTCGCGCGTGAAACCGAAGGTCCCGCGGTACCAGCCATCGGTGAGCACTGCGCGCAGGGTGTTGGTTCCGGGGCGCAGCAATGCGGTGACGTCGTAAGCCTGGACCTGGAGGGTGGTGTTGTAGCTGGTGGAGCCAGGGGTGAGTTGCTGGTCGCCAACCCGCTGTCCGTTGAGGAACAGCTCGTAGATGCCGTGCGCGGTGGCATAGATGCGGGCTGACTCCGGCGTGACGTCCGGCCCGAAGGTTTTGGACAGGCGGTAGCCGGGCCGTTCCCCGGGAGCGGGAACAGCCGGCTCCTCGGGGCCGATCCATTGCGCAATCCAGTCAGAAGGGTGCAGGAGTCCCAGTTCCACCGGCATCGGTTCGGACCAGGCGCTCTCCGTTTCGATGCCGTTGGCATCCGCGGCCCACGTCCGCACGCGCCATTCGAACCGGCTGCGCGACTGCAGTGCCGGGCCGGCGTAGGGCACCAGCAGGTGCTGCGCAGACTCCATCCGGCCGGTATCCCAACCATTGCTGGCTGTGATCTGGTATCCGGTCTGGGCTGTTGCGCCGTCCGGGAGGGTCCAGCTGAGGCGCGGCCGGGTGGTAGTTATGCCCATCGCCTCGCGGAGATGCTCCACGCGAAGCCGGGTGGGGCTGGCGGGGGCGAGGAGGGATTCCTCGACGCCGGCGTCGAGACAGGTGGAGGTCATGCCGGAGGCTCCTGAACGTGGGACAGCTGGAGTTCCAGCTTCGTTTCCGGCGGGCAGCCTCCTACAGTCTTCTTTCATTGGTTGGAATGATATTGTGTTCCAGCTCACGGACTCCGGTCCGAACCCCCAACGGCACAAGGACCCTCCGCCATGACTGTCTCGCCGGACACCGACAGCACTCCCGCCCGCGGGAAGCGGCCCAAGCAGGGCGAACCGGTGATTGACCGCGCGCTGAGCCTGCTCGCGGTCTTTTCCGACCGCCGTCGCGCTTTAACCCTCTCGGAACTGGCCCGCCACGCCGGAATGCCCGCGCCCACCGCGCTGCGCCTCATTGCCCGGCTGGTTGCATGGGGCGCCCTGGAAAGGCTCGACGACGGCCGTTACGTTGTGGGGGTCCGCCTATGGGAGGTGGCATCCCTGTCGCCGCGCGGTCACGGCGTGCGCGAGATCGCGCTGCCCTACCTGGAGGACCTGTTCGAGGTGACCCGCCACCACGTCCTGCTGGCCGTGCGGGATAACGAGGAGGCGGTGTTGATCGAGCGGCTGTCCTCGAAGGACGCCACGGAAGTGGCGTACCGGGTGGGCGGACGCGCGCCGCTGCGGAGCACCGCCGTCGGGCTGGTTCTCCTGGCCGGCGCGGACCAGCAGTTCCAGGAGGCCACGCTGCGGAAGCCGTCCGAGCACGAACCCGGCGTGGAGCACATGCCCGAAGGCCAGCTGCGCCGGACCCTGTCTGATGTGCGGCGCACCGGGATTGCCATGATCCGCCGCTCGGCGCCCTCGAAGACGGTGTCCGTGGCGTCGCCGATCTTTGACGCGCAGGGGTCCGTGGTGGCCGCCCTGTCCATCGTTGTCCCGGACGGCTCAACGCCGCCCAACGTGCTGGCCCCGGCGGTCCGGGCCACGGCGCGTGCCGTGTCCAGGAACCTGGGCCACCTCGCCGAAGTCAGCCCTGACGTACGGACGCACTCGGAGGGGTAGGCGCCGGAAATGCTCGGTGTGGGCCGCGGACCTGGTCAGTGGTGCAGCTGCATCCGCTGGAGGACAGTGGCGGAGATTTCTTCAACCGACATTGACGCGGAATTTACGTAAGGCACCTGGTTGACCCTGTACATGTCCTCGGCGTTCCGCAGCTCATAGGTGCACTGGCCCAGCGAGGCGTAGTCGCTGCCCGGCCTGCGTTCCTGGCGAATCTGGCTCAGCCGGACGGGCAGGGAGGTCAGCCCAAAGCATTTGTTCACAAAGGGCAGCAATGGTTTCGGCAGGGACAGGCTGGCGAAATCTTCCTCCACCAGGGGAAAGTTGGCGGCGAGGATGCCGTGCTGCAGCGCCAGGTACATAGTGGTGGGGGTTTTTCCGCACCGCGAGGGAGCGATGAGGATAAGTTCGGCGCGCTCCAGCGCCCGCACCGACTGGCCGTCGTCGTGCTCGATGGCGTACTCGACGGCGGCCATGCGCGACTGGTAGCGAACTGCGTCACCCACACCGTGGGCCTGGCCGGGCTGCCCGCTGGCGGGGACGTGGAGTGCCTGTTCGAGTTGGCCGATATGTGCGCCGAAGAGGTCGAAGAAGTGCCCCTGGCTCCGGGAAAGAACGGCGCGAATATCGTTATCGACCGTGGTGGAGAAGATGATCGGCCGGGGGCCGGCGGCGGCGAGCCGGTCGATGACGGCGACCACTTCGTGAGCCTGCTCCACCGTGGTGATGAACGGGATGGTCCGGCGCTCCAGGTGCCGGGTGGGAAATTGCGTGAGCAAGGTATTGCCCAGCGTTTCGGCGGTGATGCCGGTGCTGTCGGAAAGGAAGAACACCGTGGGGGCGGACGAGGTGCCCGCCCCCACGGTATCCATCCGTTGTTGGTCCGCCACTTAGACTGCTGAGCGCGTTCCGGAGCGGGCCAGTCGCAGCCAGGTGTCGGTGACGGCGTCAGGGTTCAGCGAGATGGAGCTGATGCCCTTTTCCAGGAGCCACTCGGCAAAGTCCGGGTGGTCGCTGGGGCCCTGCCCGCAAATGCCGACGTACTTGCCCTTGGCACGGCAGGCGGCAATGGCCATTTCCAGGAGCCTGGTTACCGCCGGGTTCCGTTCATCGAAGCCTTCGGCCACCAGTGCCGAATCGCGGTCCAGGCCCAGGGTCAGCTGGGTCAGGTCGTTGGAGCCGATGGAGAAGCCGTCGAAGTACTCGAGGAACTCATCGGCGAGCAGGGCGTTGGCGGGCAGTTCACACATCATCACGATCTCGAGACCGTCCTCGCCGCGGCGCAGCCCGTTGGCGGCGAGCAGCTCGGTCACTCCCCGGGCCTCGTCCAGGGTCCGGACGAACGGGACCATGATCTTGATGTTGGACAGGCCCATTTCGTTGCGCACGAACTTCAGGGCTTCGCACTCAAGCTCGAAGGCCTGCCGGAACGAGTCCGAGAGGTACCGGGACGCGCCCCGGTAGCCGATCATCGGGTTCTCCTCGGTTGGTTCGAACGCGGGACCGCCCAGCAGGTTGGCGTACTCGTTGGACTTGAAGTCCGAGAGCCGGATGATGACGGGTTCGGGGGCAAACGCCGCGGCGATGGTGGAAATGCCCTCGGCCAGGCGCCGGACGTAGTAGTCCCGGGGCCCGTCGTAGGCAGCCGTCTTCTCGCGGATCTGGCGGACGGTGTAGTCCGAGAGGCTGGCCGGGCGTTCGATTTCTCCCGCCACTGCCAGCAGGGCATTGGGGTGGATACCGATCTGGCGGTTGATGATGAATTCGAGGCGGGCCAGTCCAACACCGTGGTGCGGAAGCCGGGCGAAGCTGAAGGCCTGCTCGGGGGTTCCCACGTTCATCATGATCTTGACCGGCGCCGGCGGCATGGTGTCCAGGCTGGTCTCGTTCAGTGTGTAATCCAGCAGGCCCTCGTAGACCAGGCCGGCCTCGCCCTCTGCGCAGGAAACCGTGACCGGAGAGCCGTCAGCCAGGACCCGGGAAGCATTGCCGGTACCGACGACGGCCGGGATGCCAAGCTCGCGGGCGATGATGGCTGCGTGGCAGGTGCGCCCGCCGCGGTCGGTGACGATGGCGGCGGCTTTCTTCATGATCGGTTCCCAGTCCGGGTCCGTCATGTTGGCCACCAGGACGTCCCCGGCCTGGAACGAGGCCATCTGGTCGATCGAGGTGAGGACCCGCACCTGGCCGGCGCCGATGCGCTGGCCGATGGCCCGGCCCTCCACCAGGACGGCCGAGCGCTCGTTCAGGGTGTACCGGGAGATGGTGCCGGTGGCTTTCCGGGATTCAACGGTCTCAGGACGTGCCTGGAGGATGTAGAGCTCGCCGTCGATTCCGTCCTTCCCCCACTCGATGTCCATGGGGCGGCCGTAGTGCGCCTCAATGGCCATCGCGTGGCGGGCAAGCTCCTGGACTTCTGTATCCGTCAGGCTGAACCGGCGGCGGAGGTCCTGCGGCACGGGAACGAAGTCCACCGTCCGGCCAACCTCGCGGGATTCCGTGTAGGTCATCTGA
>NZ_VHIJ01000048.1:16334-23788 GCF_006680095.1 Pseudarthrobacter sp. B4EP4b
TGCGGCACGGGAACGAAGTCCACCGTCCGGCCAACCTCGCGGGATTCCGTGTAGGTCATCTGAACTGCTTTTTCGCCGAGGCCGCGCTTGAGCACCGCCGGCCGCCCGGCTGCCAGGGCGGCCTTGTGGACGTAGAACTCGTCGGGGTTGACGGCACCCTGGACCACGGCCTCGCCGAGGCCGTAGGAGGAGGTGATGAAGACGGCGTCGTTGAAGCCCGTTTCGGTATCCATGGTGAACATCACCCCGGAAGCGCCGACGTCGGAGCGGACCATGCGCTGGATGCCGGCCGAGAGTGCCACTTCTGAATGCGTGAAGCCGTGATGCACCCGGTAGGCGATGGCCCGGTCGTTGTAGAGCGAGGCAAAGACGTCCTTGATGGCGAGCAGGATGTTATCCACGCCCCGGATGTTCAGGAAGGTCTCCTGCTGCCCGGCGAAGGAAGCATCAGGCAGGTCTTCGGCCGTGGCGCTGGAGCGCACTGCCCAGGACACGTCACCGCCGTGGTTATCCGTCAAACGGTGGTAGGCGGTCCGGATCTGCTCCTCGAATCCGGCTGGAAAGGGGGTGCTGCTGATCAGGTCCCGGATTTGCTTCCCGGCCAGGGCCAGGGCGGTCACATCGCCGCTGTCCAGGTCCTTAAGGATCCCTTCGATCCGGGTGTCGAGGCCGGACCCGCTCAAAAAACGCCGGTAGGCGTCTGCAGTGGTGGCGAAACCGTCCGGGACCTTGACCCCGGCAGAGGCGAGGTTTCGGACCATTTCGCCGAGCGAGGCGTTCTTGCCGCCGACTTGATCGAGATCGGACAGGCCGAGGTCCGAAAACCAAAGAACGTCAGTCATAGGTGGTGCTCCTTCGTTGGGCACGCTCTGACAAGCGCTGAAAAAAGATGTGATGCAAGGTTGGGCGGGTAAGTCGCCCAGAAGCAACTGCATGTGACCTATGCGACACTCTGGCCATGTAATGAAGAGTCACCAAAGAGGCTAATTCGTGCTTGCTGTCGCGTGGCACACCGACAATGTTGGCGCGCACATGTGATGTCGGTTTCAGGGATCCAGACTGGCCAGGTCTTCGCGCTGGACTGAGCCGCCCCGGAACTGGGGCGGCTCAAGTCCTGAACGTCCACCCTGATCAAGTCCACACACACGACGGCCCGTGACGGACGCCAGCGGGAATGCGCCAGCGCCGAAACTGCCTGCCGCCGCACCCCCCGCCTAGAACGGTGGTGGCTCTGGCTGTTGGAGCAGATTGAGGAGTTTTCCGTGGTCGGCTGGTTCTGTGGTGTAGTGCCGGCCCAGCGGTGAACACCATTCAAGGTCCCCGGAAGGGGAAGAGTGTCTGTAACTCCACGCGCCGATGGACTTCAGCGCGTGGTGCCTGCGGCAGAGCATTGCCAGATTGCCGGGATCGGTCGTCCCGCCGTCCTGCCACTCGACGGTGTGATCGGGCTCGCAGACACTGGCCCGGCGGGTACATCCCGGGAACCGGCAGGTCCCTTCACGGCACTGCAGATACCGGCGCAACGCCTTCGGGGGACGATAAGCCGCCCGCCCCACACCCAACGCCTCCCCGGTGGTCCCGTCCGTGAACACCAGGTACCAGGCAGGCGCCAGCGCCGCCAAACGCCGCGCCGTGGCAGCATCAAGAGGGCCATACCCTTCCAGTTCAGCCGTCCCAAACTCACCTGCCGCAGGCCCAGCCCCGCCAAGCCCAGCCGCGCCAAGCCCAGCCGCCGCCGAGAGCCATGTAGCAGGTTCAGTCGGTACGGCATCGCCGCCGGAACCTGGGCTGCCGCCCATCACCTGTCCCACCGGGATAGTCACCACGATCTCAGGGCGGAACACCCCGGAGTCCACCCCGTCAGGGCCACCAAAAAGCCTGTCGGACCCGCCCGCTTCGGGGCCACCCAAGAGGCGGTAGGCCAGCGACTCGGCGCGGAACTCCGACAGCGTAGGCGAATCCGCAGCAATGCCGGGTCCAGGTGCAGTGCCGGATCCCGGTGCATTAGCGGGTTCAGCAGCAGCGGTGGATCCAGCAGCAAAACCGGGCCCAGGAAGATCTTTGAGCTCCGCTACCCGTGCGCTGGCCAGCCGCGCATCACGATCGAGCCCGCTATAGATTGCCATTCCGACCTCCGCGGTGAGGAACGCCGAGAGCGTGCACATCCCGTCCGGCTCGGCCCTGAACCACACGCCGCGCTCACGCCGGGCCGCCTCCTTGCGGGCCGCGAGGCTTTCAGGGTGCAACTGTTCACGCAACCGCCGCAGACAGGCGCGCAATTCAGCCGGCGTGCGCCTGCGCCCGTGCCGCGTCCGCGTGCGCCGCAGCGCAATCGATGCAAACCTTTCAGACTGCCCGTCAGGGAGGGAGCGGGCCTGGTCAACAATGATCCGGGCATGCGCGTCGGAAATGTCGCCCGCCTCCAGGGCTTCAAGGACCTCCCAAAGGGACCCCGTCAGCTCCGCCGCATCATTAAGCACCCGCGCAGCCGTGCCCTCCGAGAGCGCACAGGCCGTTGACACTTCAGTGACAGCAAGCGCATGGGCCTCGTCCCCGCCAAACCGTACCGGCTGGCTCTCCTCCCGCGCGGGAGCTTCTTCCGCAATAGCTTCCTCGACCCGGGCAAGCGCGCCCTGCTTCATGCCCGTAGCCCAGGCAATAAGCCTGTCAGCCGATTGGACCACGCGAATCGCACCATCGGCGGTCAGGAAAGCGGGAGCCGGAAAGCTCACCGTCCCGGCCAGGAGCGAATCCTCCCCGTCCGTGAACTCAACAGCCGGAACCCACGCCTCCTCATCATCGACGAACGGCTGAACCTCCACGCTGCACCCCCTTCACGGAACCACCGTCCCTCCACCTCGGGACACTTTCAGACTAGGGGTGGGGTCTGACATTGCAGCCTTCAACCAGTCCACGCCGTCGTCACCTGCCTTTTGCAGGTGCTGCCGGAAGGGGTCCTAGGTCAGTACTCGCCCTTGATCACAAAGTAGGAGCCGCGGATGACGCCGGCGAGCTTGGACTTCTGGCGCGCGAACTTGAAACTGGACGCCAGTTCCTCGGGAACGTCCATGCCGTCAGAGAGCTTGAACCCGACTGCCCGCTTCCCGCCTTCCTCCAGGCCGTACATCACGTTGATTGCCAGGCCGGACTCATAAAACACGTACGCCATGCGCAGCCCGTCCACTTCGAAGGAGGACACTTCGAGTGGACGGGACGCGATGGCGAGATTGCGCTCGGTGGAGAGGATGTTGTGCACATAGGCCACCGTCTCCGGCGCCTCGGCGGCAGGGGTGACGGTGAAATCGTGGTCGTACTTGTTCTTGTAGTACCGCGCCTCATTGGCGCGCAGCCCCGCCAGCGCTTCCGCCACGGGTGACGACTCCAAACCAACGGTGGAGACGTCCTTGAAATCAACGGTGTACGGCAATGGGTCCTCCTGGGAGTTTTCCTTCGCAGCCTAGACCAAGTTCTCCACCAAGGACACGTCACGCACCGCACCCTTGTCCGCGGAGAGGGCCATGGCGGCGTAGGCGCGCAAGGCCGGGGAAACATAGCGGTCCCGGTTCTTTGCCTTGTACCCGCCATTGGCTTCCAGCTTTTCGCGGCGTTCGGCGAGGACCTCGTCGGAGACCTGCAGCTGAAGGGAACGCCGCGTGATGTCAATGCTGATGATGTCGCCGTCCTCCACCAGGGCGATAGCGCCGCCGGAGGCAGCCTCCGGTGAGATGTGCCCGATCGACAGGCCGGAGGTGCCGCCGGAGAAGCGCCCGTCCGTGATGAGGGCGCACTTCTTGCCCAGGCCGCGGCCCTTGAGGAACGACGTCGGGTAGAGCATTTCCTGCATGCCGGGGCCGCCGCGTGGGCCTTCGTAGCGGATGACCACTACGTCGCCTTCCTTGACGCCCTTGTTCAGGATCTTTTCCACCGCTTCGTCCTGGGACTCGCACACGACTGCCGGGCCTTCAAAGACCCAGATGGACTCGTCCACGCCAGCGGTCTTCACCACGGCGCCATCCACGGCCACGTTGCCGCGGAGCACAGCCAGGCCGCCGTCCTTGGAGTAGGCGTGCTCCACGGACCGGATGCAGCCTTCCGCGGCGTCGGTGTCCAGGGAGGTCCACTCGTTCGACTGGGAGAAAGCGGTGGAGGAACGGACGCCGCCGGGAGCCGCATGCCACAGGGCCTTCGCTTCTTCCGTGGCCTTGCCACCGCGGATGTCCCAGTCATCCAGCCAGCCGTCCAGATCCGCGGAGTGCACGGAGTGGACGTTCTTGTGCAGGAGGCCGCCGCGATTCAGTTCGCCGAGCAGCGCAGGGATGCCGCCGGCGCGGTGCACGTCCTCCATGTAATAGGTCTTGTCCTTGGCGACGTTCGGGGCCACCTTTGCCAGGCAGGGCACCTCGCGCGACTTGGCGTCCATCTCGGCCAGTCCGTACTCCACGCCCGCTTCCTGGGCCGCAGCCAGCAGGTGCAGGATCGTGTTGGTGGAGCCGCCCATCGAGATATCCAGGGCCATGGCGTTGTCAAAGGCCTCGGCAGTGGCGATGGAGCGCGGCAGAACTGAGTCGTCGTCGCCGTCGTAGTAGCGTTTGACGAGCTCGACGACGGTGGCTCCGGCCTTCTCGTACAGCGCCTTGCGTGCGGTGTGGGTCGCCAGCACGGAGCCGTTGCCCGGCAGGGCCAGGCCGATGGCCTCGGCGAGGCAGTTCATGGAGTTGGCGGTGAACATGCCGGAGCAGGAACCACAGGTGGGGCAGGCGTTCTCTTCGATGAGGTTGATGTCTTCATCGGAAATGGACTCGTCCACGGCGTCGGCAATCGCGTTCACCAGGTCCAGGGAGCGTACGGAGCCGTCGGTCAGGGTCACGCGGCCGGCTTCCATGGGCCCGCCGGAGACGAACACTACGGGGATGTTCAGGCGCAACGCGGCCATCAGCATGCCCGGGGTGATCTTGTCGCAGTTGGAGATGCAGACCAGGGCGTCGGCACAGTGTGCGTTGACCATGTACTCCACGGAGTCGGCGATCAGGTCGCGGGACGGCAGGGAGTAGAGCATCCCGGAGTGGCCCATGGCGATTCCGTCGTCCACGGCGATGGTGTTGAACTCACGCGGCACAGCGCCGGCCGCGAGGATGGCGTCGGAGACGATCCGGCCCACAGGAGCGAGGTGGGTGTGGCCAGGGACGAATTCGGTGAAGGAGTTGGCCACGGCGATGATCGGCTTGCCGATGTCTGTGTTGGCGACGCCGGAGGCGCGCAGCAGTGCGCGGGCGCCGGCCATATTGCGGCCATGGGTGACAGTGCGGGAACGGAGTGCAGGCATGCTACCGATCCTGCCGTGCCCGGCGCTGGGGCGGAAGACAGTGCTGATACTAGTAGTAGGAGTACCAGAGTACTAGTGTTGTTTCCCGTGAAAGATGCCGGGGACAGACGGAAGGAGCTCGGCCTGTTCCTGCGGGCGCGCCGGGACCAGGCCCTGCGGTCGGAGTATGGATTACCGCCAGTCGCCCGCCGGCGTGAGAGAGGGCTGAGGCGGGAGGAAGTCGCCTTCCTTTCCGGCGTCAGCGTCACCTGGTACACATGGCTGGAACAGGGCCGGGACATCAGGCCCTCCCGCGAAGTCCTGGAAGCCGTGGCACGGACCTTGCACCTCTCGGAAACCGGTCGTTCCTACGTCCTGTCACTGGGCGGCTATTCAGTGCCCGTCACAGCCGGTCCGGTCGCAGCTGACGCTCCCGCCCACATCCAGCGCCTCCTCGACGCCCTCGGCCCCAACCCCGCCTTCGCGCTGGCACCGGGCTGGAGCGTGACCGGCTGGAACAGGGCCTACGCCGCGCTGTATCCCAACATCGCCAACGTTGCCGCGCCGGAGCGGAACCTGCTGTGGCTGGTCTTCACCGACCCGTACGTCCGGGAGCTGCTCCCCGACTGGGACGTCACCAGCAGGCGGTTCCTGGCCGAGTTCCGGGCCGAAGCCGGTCAGCGGCTGGGCGATCCGGATGTGGCCTACCAGGTGGAGCGGCTCAAGGAGACCAGCCCGGAATTTAAGGAGGGCTGGGACCGGTACGACATCCTCGGTTTCGAATCCCGCGAACGGCTCTTCCACCACCCGTCGGTGGGCGTGCTCCGGCTGGAGCACCACCAGGTCTCGCCCTCGGACCGCCCCGACCTGCATCTTGTGGTCTACACCCCGGCGCCGGAGAGCGACGCCGCGGAACAGATCCAGCGGCTGCTCTCGGCCGGCAGCTAGGCCGAGAGCTGCCCCTCGGGTAAGCCTACGAGTCCGTGTGCCTGCCCTTCAGCTTGTCCAGGATCCGGTCCACCATGCCAACGCCCGGTCCCAGGGTTTTGTGGAACAACTCCGAATGCGGCGCGCTGGGGTGCGGCCTGGTGGGTGCCAGCTTTTTCGCTTTCTCCACCTTTTCGCCGAGGTCGACGAGCTTCTCCCAGGGGATGTGCAGCCGGAGTTTTGGAAACTGTTCAGTCTCCTCGTCGTTTGCGTGATGGCTCAGCTGCGCCTCAAGCTCATTGACCAGCTCCATAAAGGCCGGTTCGGCGGGCTCCGCCTTCTCCAGCCGCTTCATGAGCTTGACGATCTCGTCGTGCTCCTTCTTGTCATGTTCCACTTCTTCCTTGCCGTTGGGCACGTGGTCCTCGACGGCGGGGTACACGTACATTTCCTCGGCAACGGCATGGCGCATGACCTCCGCAATCAGGGTGTCCGCCAGGTCCCGTGCGCCGTCCCCGGACGCACTCCTGATCTGCGCGATCAGCGCAATCATGTCCTGGTGATCGCTGGTCAGGATGTCCACAACGTCCACGTTCGCTCCGGCGGAATTGGTATCACTCATGAGCCTGCCCTCCTCCTGGATCGCTCCCTTTAAGCGACGTAAGAGGGTCAAAATACCATGCGGCAACAGGGCGATCCATAGGTGGAAAGTGCCCCGGATCAGGCTGCCTAACGCGCAGCTTTCAGCTGCCTGAGCAGGTCCTCCCACAGCGCGGCACCGTCGATCCTGTGGTGGATCACGCTTCCCGGATCAGCAGCGATTCCGGCCGTGCCGGGGCCCGGCACAAACGGCACCAGGACACTGTCGCCCAAGGTCAGCGTGCTGCCCAACTGCACGAAAGGCGGAACGTCGAGCAGGCGCTCAGCCAACCAGGAACCAACCCGTGACGCGGCAGCGAGCTCGTTCTTCGCCGCGTCCACCGCAACGGTCATCCGCGTGTACTCCTCGTACGGGATCCGGACCAGGGGCATCCCCGACGCCATCACCTCCGCAGCCGATGCGGCGTCCGTGTCCGAGTTGTATTCCCCGCGGTCCGCTTGGGCCAGCGTGCCGCCCACCCACACCAGCGCCGCACGAACGGCGAGCGCCGGGTCCAGCCGCAGCGCCGCAGCGACGTTGGTCAGCGGTCCTCCGCACAGGATGGTGGTCCGCTCACAGCGCGCG
>NZ_VHIJ01000048.1:24274-27130 GCF_006680095.1 Pseudarthrobacter sp. B4EP4b
CGCGCGCCGCAGCGCTGACCTGCCCTGCGCCGGTTCCGAGAGCCTCGGCACCCGTCATCACCCGGACGTCGTCGATCCCCATCAGCTCCAGCAGCTCCTCGGCCAGTTCCGTCCCCCGGCTGGCTGTGGTTGCAGGGTCGGCTCCTGCTGCCTTGGCAAGTCCCGGATCCAGGGGTGAGCTCGTCACCAGGACCGTCGCGTCCGGGCCGCACCGCAAAAGGATGTGCGCCAGGGCCACAAGCCCATCCGGATCGCCGCCGAAGTCGTTATCCACGACCAGCAGCTCCGCCAAAGCGTTCACTCCTACGCCCCGGCCGGGACGGCCAGCACGGCAGGCACGCTGAAGCTGTGCGTGCCGGCACCGACGGTGCGCTGCTCACCGCCCGGAAGTACGACGTCGGCCTCCACTCCCCCAGGTACCGTCGCCTCGAGGCGGAACGCGCCGTCGTCGTGCTTCCATTCCACGCGGACGGTTCCGTGCGGCGTCTTCAGCGAGGTTTTGGCCCAGTCGATGCCCCCGCCCGGAACCGGCGCAATCTGCACCTTGCTGTAACCGGGTGCGAGCGGGCTGATGCCGCCGACAGTCCTGTGCAGCCAGTCCGCCATCGCGCCCAGCGCGTAGTGATTAAAGCTGGTCATCTCGCCCGGGTTGATGGTGCCGTCCGGGAGCATGGAGTCCCACCTCTCCCACACGGTGGTGGCGCCCATGGTCACCGGGTAGAGCCAGGAGGGGCAACCCTCCTCCAGCAGCAGGCGGTAGGCCTCCTCGCTGTGGCCGGTGTCCGTGAGCGCGCCGGTGATGAACGGGGTGCCCGCGAAGCCAGTGGACACCCGGTAGTTGTTTTTCCGGACCAGCTCGGCGAGGCGCTCCCCGGCGAAGTCGACGTGCTCGGCGCTGGGCAGGATCCCGAAGGCGATGGCCAGCGCGTAGACGGTGGTGCAGTCGCTGCGGATGGTGCCATCGGCGGTCACGTAGTGCTCCAGGTACGACGCCTGCACCCGTGCGGCCAGCTGTTCGAAGTACTCGGCGTCGTCCTGGTGCCCCAGCAGCCGGGCCGTTTGGGCCGTGATGGTGGCGGTGCGGAACATGCACGTGGTGGCTACTACGCCGGTGTCAGCTTTCGCGTCCCACGGCTTGTCCGGATCGGCGTCCGGGTCCAGCCAGTCGCCGAACTGGAAACCCGTGTCCCACAGTCCGGTGGGCGAGAGCAGGCCTTCCACCCGGCGGGTGTGGGAGGTCATGGATTCGTACTGGTTCTGCAGCACGGTGAGGTCCCCATAGGCCTCCCACAGCGCCCACGGCACCCAGACCGAGGCCTCGCTCCAGAGCGCTGACGATTCCGGCGCCGGGAATTCAGGCGGCTGCGGGCAGTACTTCAGCGCATCCGGAACGGTGATGGGCACAAGGCCATCCGCCGCCTTCTGCTCCGCGGCAAGGTCAAGAAGCCAGTCCTGCAGGAAACCCTTGACGTCGTAGAGGAACGCCGCGGTGGGCGCGAAGACCGCGATGTCGCCCGTCCAGCCGAGCCGCTCGTCGCGCTGCGGGCAGTCCGTGGGCAGGTCCAGGAAGTTGCCCCGCAGTCCCCAGACGATGTTGCGGTGCAGCTGGTTCACCAGTTCGTTGGAGCACTCGAAGGTGCCGGTGCGCTCCAGCTCGGAATGCACCACCACCGCCTCGAGCGAATCTTCGGAGAGCGTGCCGGGCCAGCCGGAAACTTCGGCGTAGCGGAACCCGTGGAACGTTTTGGTGGGCTCGAAGGAGTCCTCGCCGCCGGACAGGATGAACGTGTCCGTGGCCTTGGCGGACCGCAGCGGGCGGACGCCCAGCTCGCCGTCCTCCAGCACTTCGGCGTGGCGCACGGTGATGGCCTGCCCCGCCTCGCCCTGCACGGTGAAGCGCAGCCAGCCCACCAGGTTCTGGCCGAAGTCCACCAGCGTCTTGCCGCTGGGGGAGGTGAGAATTTCAACGGGACGGACGACGGCGGTACGCACCACGGGCGGGCCCACCGGCTCAGCCAGCCGGCCGGCGTCGAACTCCAAGGTGCGCACCCCGGCCCACGTTCCGGCGTCGAAGCCTGGCTCCGCCCAGCCCGGCTGGTTCCGTCGGGCGTCGATGGTCTGCCCGTCGTAGAGGTCGTTGACGGTGGTGGCGGAGGGGCCGGACTGCCAAGTGGTGTCGGAAGCGACGGTTTGGACGTGCCCGTCCTCGAACTCGATGTCCAGCTGCCCGAAGAAGCCCAGCTCATCCCCGTAGAGGTTGGACATGCCGTGCCAGGCCAGCCGCCCGCGGTACCAGCCGTTACCCAGCGATACGCCGATGACGGTTGACGGCGCCACGAGGGCCGTGACGTCGTAGCTGCGGAAGCGGAGCCGCCACTCGTAGGAGCTCCAGCCGGGGCTCAGCACGTCCTCGCCCACGGGAACGCCGTTAATCAGGGCCTCGTAGACCCCGAAGGCGGTGGCACGCAGCGTCGCCTTTGATACCGCGCCGTGCCCCTCGTCGAGGGTGAATTCCTTACGAAGCAGCGGGGCACCGTCGAAGTCTTCGTCGGGAGTGATCATGGCGGCGTGCCAGGGAGTCGAAGTCATGCGGGATGTTCCGTTCTGCAGTCTGTGGAAAAGGTATTCAGGCGTAGTGGCAGGCGACGTCGGAGCCGCCCACCGTGCGCAGGGCCGGGCGTTCGGTGGCGCAGAGATCGGTGGCCAGCGGGCAGCGGAGCCGGAAGGGGCAGCCGCCGGGCCCGGGCACCGCGGCCGCTCCCGTGCGCACGCCCAGGGACTCGCGGGCCTCCCGCCGGGCGGCCTGCTCGGCGGGCCGCGGGACCGGGGACGCGGCAACGAGGGCCTGGGTGAACG
>NZ_VHIJ01000049.1:0-963 GCF_006680095.1 Pseudarthrobacter sp. B4EP4b
TCCCCCGGCCGCCCTTCAGGGAGTTTCGTGGTTGAGAGTTGAGGTATGTATTCTCACCTGGTGACCTCGCACGTTCTCGTGTCGGGCACGCCGGATCTAGGCACGCAGGAGGAGGGGGCGTCGAGTGACTGCCAGTAATTTGCCCCAGGTGTCAGTCCGTTCGTTCCGGGACCTGATCCGTCAACGGCACCGTGACGAGAAGCTCATTGACGTTTCATCGATCGACCGTTCTGAACTCGTCTTCAACTTGACCCGGTTGATGAACCGTCTGGGCCAGGACTTCGAGACCCTGCACCGTCCGTACGGGTGGACATGGGCAGGCTTCCGGATCATGAACCTCTTGTGGGCGGTCGGTGCTACCGAGGCCCGGGAGGTCGCGAGGCTCTCCGGGGCGTCGCGCGCCACCATTTGGAGTGCACTGAAGACGCTCGAGCGCGACGGTATGGTCACGAGGACCAGAGGTGAGGTGGACCGGCGGATGATGATGATCGAGCTCACCACGGCCGGCCGCGGCGCGATTGAGGACGGCATCCGCCGCCAGGCAGCCCTCGAGGAGGAATGGTTCGGCGCGCTCACGCCGGCCGACCAACGTGAGCTGCGACGACTGCTTGAGGTGTTGTCCGATCAGCGCCGCGAGGCACGGAGACCGGACGTGGCTGTGTCTGTGGGTGAGACTAGCCACGATGAGTCATCTCATGCGGCCGAGCCGCCGTCCACTGCCAACTCTGCCCCGGAGATGTAACTGGCGGCGTCCGAGGCGAGGAATAGTGTCGCTGCGGCGATCTCGCTGGGGTGGCCTTTACGCCCGGAAGGATTGCGCGAGAGCAGCCGTTCATTTGTCTCGTCCGAGTTCAGGGCCAGCATGGGCGTGTCGATCGGGCCGGGGAAGATGCTGTTGACCCGGATCTTGTCCGGGCCCAGCTCGATCGCCGCGCTCCGTGTCAGGCCACGGACGGCCCACTT
>NZ_VHIJ01000005.1:0-20721 GCF_006680095.1 Pseudarthrobacter sp. B4EP4b
CCCTACCAGCAGGCCTACCTGCCCTACAACCGCCTCATCGACGGAACGGTCCACGACTGGTGAGGCTGTAGCGCGGCTGTTACCGGGTGGAGTCACGAACTGGCACCGGACTACCGCCTGGTGCCAGCATGGTTGGATGCTTGAGGCAACCAAACCCCAGAACACCACTGCAGAAGCGCCCCTGAACCCGGCCCTGGCCGCCGAAAGCAGGATCGCCCGCGTCGCGGTGACAGTGTTTCCGCTGCTGGTGGTTGTTGCGGGCATCGTTGGCTTCCTGGCGCCCGGGGTCTTCAAGCCCATGGCGCCCAGCGTGCCCTACCTGCTGGGGATCATCATGTTCTGCATGGGCCTCACGCTGACCCCGCCCGACTTCGCCGCCGTCGCCAAGCGCCCGTGGGCAGTAGCCCTGGGAATCGTGGCGCACTACGTCATCATGCCCGGAGCCGGCTGGCTGATCGCCGTCGCCCTGAACCTGGAACCCGAGCTGGCCGTGGGCCTGATCCTGGTGGGCTGCGCTCCATCCGGCACCGCGTCCAACGTGATGGCCTTCCTGGCCAAGGGCGACGTTGCGCTGTCCGTGGCGGTCGCCTCCGTTTCCACGCTCATTGCCCCGATCGTCACGCCCCTGCTGGTCCTGTTCCTCGCCGGCTCCTACCTCCAGATCGACGCCGCCGGCATGGTCCTGGAC
Source organism: Pseudarthrobacter sp. B4EP4b (assembly GCF_006680095.1). NCBI lineage: Bacteria > Bacillati > Actinomycetota > Actinomycetes > Micrococcales > Micrococcaceae > Pseudarthrobacter > Pseudarthrobacter sp. B4EP4b. The sequence continues at coordinate 689 of NZ_VHIJ01000005.1, forward strand.
ATCGCCAAGACAGTCCTCCTGCCGGTGGTGGCCGGCCTCCTGGCCCGGCTGTTCCTCAAGAAGCTCGTGGCCAAGGTGCTGCCGGCACTGCCCTGGGCCTCCGCCGTCGTGATTTCCCTGATCGTAGCCATTGTGGTGGCCGGCAGCGCGGGCAAGATCGTGGCCGCGGGCGCCATTGTGTTCCTGGCCGTGGTGCTGCACAACGGCTTCGGACTGGGGCTGGGTTACCTCGCCGGCAAGATCGGCCGCCTGGACAGCAAGGCCCGCCGCGCCCTGGCCTTCGAAGTCGGGATGCAGAACTCGGGCCTCGCAGCCACGCTCGCCACCACCCATTTCAGCCCCCTCGCTGCGCTGCCGTCGGCCGTGTTCTCGCTGTGGCACAACATCTCCGGCGCCATCGTGGCCGCCTGGCTGGCCCGGCGTCCGCTGGGTGACGCGAAGGGCTGACCAGCCGGAGCTCCCGAAGCTGTTTCATTCAGTGAAACCGGCAACGCGGAGCAGACTCCCTGTACGCGAAAGTTGAGTAGTGACGCGGTCCACACCGGTGGCCCGGCGCATGAACGAAACGGCGCGGTAAGACATGGAGTCAACGATGACGGCAGGGCGGGTTCTGAAGGGCATTGAGTTCGCCCACCCCGAGGGCTCAGCGCCGCTCCTGCTTGACCTCTACCTCCCCGCAAGCCCGGAGCAGTCCGGCGCCCTGCCGGCAATAGTCCACTTCCACGGCGGCGGGTGGCGCACAGGCGGCCGCTCCTCCCTTGGTCCCCAGGTGGATTCGCTGGACCTGAGCCCCATCGAGCGGCTGGTGGACGCCGGTTTTGTGATGGCCTCCGCCGATTACCGGCTGAGTTCCGTGGCCCGTTTCCCGGCCCAGCTGCTGGACGCCAAGGCCGCGGTCCGCTGGCTCCGGGCGAACGCCGCCACCTACAACGTGGACCCGGACAGGATTTACGCGTGGGGTGATTCTGCCGGCGGGCACCTGGCCAGCCTGGTGGGGCTGACCGCCGGGTCAGCGAACTACGCCGGTGATGACGGCATCAGCGACGCCGTTGCCGCCGTCGCCGCCTGGTACCCGCCCACGGACCTCCTTCATATGGGTGAACAACGCCTCCCGGACGCCGTCGCCAGCGCCGATGATCCGGGCTCGCGCGAGGCCCTCCTCCTGGGTGCCCAGCCGGCTGACGCCCCGGACAAGGCAGCCGCCGCAAGCCCCCTCACGTACGCGGGCAACCACGCCCCGCCGTTCTTCCTGGCGCACGGCACCGCGGACCGCTTCGTCCCGCCGGCCCAGTCCGCCACCCTGGCCGCGGCGCTGGAAGCCGCGGGCGCCGACGTCGAACTTTTGCTGATTGAAGGCGCCGACCACATGTGGCAACTGCCGGGGCAGGACCCTGCCGCCGCGGCGCAGGCCGCCGACGCCACCCTCGATTTTTTCCGCCGCCAGGCAACCAAACCCTGACCTAAGACATCCCGGGCACCCAGCCCCGGGCAAGACCTGAAAGGCCCTCCTATGCAGTTTGTTGGCATCACTCACCAAGGCGAATCCTGGGCCGCAGCCCTCGCCGAATCGCACCTCGTCCCGCTCGCACCCGTCACCGGATTCTGGACGGACCCCGCCGGCTGGCAGGACAAGGCAGCCACGTTAACGGCCGACGCCGGCACCTCGCTGGAGCGCGGCAGCGTCACCGAAGTGCCGCTCGTCCCCGCCTCCGCCCGCGTGATCTGCGTGGGCTTGAACTACAAGGCCCACGCCGCCGAAGGCAGCTACAAGGACCAGGACCTGCCGCCCTATCCCACGCTGTTCGGGCGCTGGACGGCGTCGCTCTCCGTGGGCAACGTCCCCGTTCCCGTGCCGGCCGGGGAAGACGGGCTGGATTGGGAAGGCGAAGTGGCCGCCTACATCGGCCGCCGCGTCGAATCCGCGGACGAGGCCGAGGCCGCGGAATCCGTCTTCGGCTATTCCACCTTCAACGACCTCACCGCGCGCCGCGCACAGAAGCTCACCACGCAATGGACGCTGGGCAAAAACGGCGACTTCACCGGCCCGCTCGGACCCCTGGTCAGCCGGGACGAGGTGGGTGACCTCCGCGACGGCCTGCAGGTCCGCACCCGCGTCAACGGAACCGAAGTGCAGAACGGCAACACCCAGGACATGATCTTCTCCGTCCCTGCCATCATCTCGCTGATCAGCCAGACCCTGACGCTCCACCCCGGAGACGTCATCGCCACCGGCACTCCCGAAGGAGTGGGGTACGCGCGGACTCCGCAGTGGCTGCTGCAGCCCGGCGACACCGTCGAGGTGGAAATCGAGAAGCTCGGCACACTGACCACTCCGGTGGGCGAAGCCTCCCTGCGGAGCCGTGCCTGATGGTCGCCCACCGTTTCGCCTCCCCGGAGCACATCCCCGCGGAGGTGCAGATCCTGATTGCCGGCGGCGGTCCCAGCGGCCTGTTCCTGGCGCTTGACCTGGCATCCCGCGGCATCGCGAGCCTGGTGGTGGAGCCGCGCGATGCGGTGGACCACGCCCGCCCGCGCGCCAAAACCACCAACGCCCGCACCATGACGCACCTGCGCAGGCTCGGCCTTGCCGATGCCCTTAGGGCGGCTTCCCCGCTTCCGGTGGGCTACGCCCAGGACGTCATCTTCTGCACCGGACTCACCGGTCCAGGTGCGCATGAACTGCGCCGGTTCCGGAACGCTTTCCAGCTCGAGCCCGGCCGCTACGGCCCGCAGCCGGAGTGCGGACAGCAGGTCCCGCAGCCCGTGCTCGAGGAAGTGCTGCGGGCCGCCGTTGCCGCCTCACCGCTGGTGACAATGGTGACGGGCTGGAGCGTCCAGTCCGTCGATGATTCCGGGACGGGCTACACCGCCGTGGTCTCTGATGCTTCCGGTGCCCAGCGCACCATCACCGCCGAGTACGTGATCGGTGCCGACGGCGCCACCTCCGCTGTGCGCCGGAGCCTTGGGATCCGGTTGGAAGGCGGTTCCGCGGCCCTGTCCAACATCAGCATCCTGTTCCGCTCCAAAGGGCTGGCCTCAGCGGTGAACCTCGATCCGGCCGTTCAGTACTGGGTGGTCGGCGCCAACACCTCGGGCATGCTGGGGCCGATGGACCTCAACGGAACCTGGTGGGCCATCATCCAGGGCGTCAATCCGGAGGAGACCGTGGATACCGGCAAGGCCGCCGGGATGGTCCGCTCCCTGGTGGGCGCCGACGTCGACATCGAGGTCCTGGCCACAGATCCCTGGACGGCCCGCATGCTGCTGGCCCCCGAGTACCGCCGCGGGGGAGTGTTCCTGATGGGCGACGCCGCGCATCTCAACCCGCCATGGGGCGGGCACGGCTTCAATACCTGCGTGGGTGACGCCGCCAACCTGGCCTGGAAGCTGGCCGCGGTGATCACAGGCTGGGCGGGCGCAGGCCTGCTGGACAGTTACGAAGCGGAACGCCGCCCCGTGGCTGCCCGCACCATCAGTGACGCCGCCGCCAACGGTAAGGCGCTCGCCTACCACTTCGCCGATCCAGCGCTCCTGGCCGACGGCCCGGCCGGCGCTTCCGCAAGGGCCGCCGCCCACGAGGCCCTTGCAGTTAAGCAGAGCGAGTTCGATTCCCTGGGCCTGGTCCTTGGGTACGCCTACGGGGACTCGCCGGCGGTGGTCCCGGACGGGTCGCCGGCCCCGGTGGAGGACCCCATCGTGTACGTTCCCTCAGCCAGCCCGGGGGCTCTGCTGCCGCACGCCTGGCTGGACGGGTCCGTTTCGGTTTACGACCTTTTGGGCCAGAATTTTACGCTGCTCGTTGATGAAGATGCGCTCGCCGGCAGCCCGGCCGAGGACGTCTTTGCCGCCGTGGCTTCGGCTGGGAAACGGACGGGGATCAGGGTGGCGATTGCGGCCGTCGGGCGTTTCGACGACGGGACCCCGCCCTCCGAACTCTGGGGAGCGGACGCTGTCCTGGTCCGCCCGGACCAGCACGTGGCCTGGCGCGGGAGCACCGCAGAGGCAGCAGCGGATGCCTTGGCCGTGGCGGCCGGCCGGCGCACGGCAGAAGACCTGGACCAGAACCAGCACACCGACCAGGAAGGGGAGGCCCGTGTCCGCGTCGTCGTTCCGTGATTACCTCTTTGCACCCGACCACCCGCGCGTGGCGGAGATCCGCGGCCTGGACGCCCGCGGGTATGCCGAGGCGGCCACCAGAGATTCGTTCGCCGGGCCCATGATCGAAGGCTGGAAGACGCTGTATCCGCAGCCGTTCACAGGCATCACGAACGACGGCGTCCTCCGCCCCGGGCTGTTTCCGCTCGCCCCGGCGCGGGCAGGGGAGGAGGCGCCCACTGCGGAGATGACCGCCGCCGCCCGCAAGCTGTTGGACGCCCTGACCCCGGAGCAGGCGTCCCGGCTGAGCTACGCCGTGGACGCGCCGGAATGGCAGAGCTGGGCGAACCCGGAGTTTATGCAGCACGACACCGGACTCCGCCTCGACGAGCTGGACGCTCCGGTGCGCGATGCCATATTCGCTGTAGTGGAAGCATCGCTGAGCCCGGCCGGTTTTGAGCTGGTCCGGAACCTCATGCGGATCAACGGCTTCCTTGGTGAGCTGGTGGAGCTGCCGCTGCTGATGAACGAGTTCAGCTACAACTTCGCCCTGTATGGTGAACCGTCCGAGATGGAGCCGTGGGGGTGGCAGCTGTTCGGCCACCACGCTGCGCTGAACTGCCTGGTGGCCGGAACGCAGCTGGTGATCTCGCCGGTGTTTATGGGTGCCGAACCTGATGTTATCGACGCCGGGCCGTACCAGGGCGTGGTGGTGTTCAAGGAGCGCATCGCCCTGGCCCGGCAGCTGATGGCGGCCTTGCCTGCGGAGTTGCGCGCAGAAGCCACAGTGTATGAGTCGATGGTTGATCCCGCGATGCCCGAGGGCCGCCTCCACCCCGGGGACGAGCGTCACCTGGGCGGCTGCTTCCAGGACAACCGGGTGATCCCGTATGAAGGCATCCCGGTGTCGGACATGCCGGCGGAAGCCCGGGCCATCCTGGACGCCGTGGTGGAGGACTTCATCGCGTATCTGCCGGACGGGCCTCGGGATGCCCGGCGCCGGGAAATCCAGGAGCGGTACAGCGAGACATACTTCAGCTGGATCGGCGGCTGGGAAGGCGAAGAGGCCTTCTACTTCAGGCTGCAGAGCCCGGTGGTGGTCCTGGAACTCGACCACCACACCGGAGTATTCCTCAACAACGACGAGCCCGCCCCGTTCCACATGCACACCGTGGTCCGCACCCCCAACGGCAACGACTACGGCCGCGAACTGGTCAAACAGCACCTGTCCCGCTAGGAAACAGCAACGCGGGGTCACTTCCGGCCCGATAAATCGACTTTAGTGGGCCGGGAGTGACCCCGCGTTGGCTTTGCTAGGAGATTTCCAGGGCCACGCGGCGCTGCGGCGGCGGGCCTACCACGGTGAGGTCCATCTCGGCTTGGGCGCGGCCAAAGCCTTCCATGTCCATATAGGGCTCGCCGCCCTCGGTGTACATGTAGTCCTCGGTGGGCTTGTTGAAGTACTCGAAGAAGCCGTTGAAGACCGACGGCGTGAGGAAGCCCAGCATCTGCGTGTTGTGCGAGTCCAGGGCGAAGGAGTGGATGGTGCCGGCGGGGGCGTGGACGAAGTCGCCCTTGGTCAGCAGCATCTCCCGGCCGTTCGCGTACAGCCACATCCGGCCCTCAGTGACCAGGAAGTTCTCCGTGTGCTGCTCGTGGAAGTGCAGCGGGATGTACGGGGTCTTGGCGCCCTTCGTGTGTACCGCGAAGTAGTTCGAGCCGGTGTTGGCGGGCCGGGACAGGTAAGTGAAAATGGTCTGGTAGCTGACCAGCCGCTCACCCTCGTGCGCACTGAGGAAGTAGGGGCTCAGCGTGGGCGGCAGGCCGGCGTCGTGCTTGAAGGAAGGCTCCACCCGCTCAACCTCGGGAAAGGTGATCCCGAACTCGGCGCCAACCTCAGCCTGTTCCTGCAGGCGGGCCGCGCGGCCGGCACGGACGGGCGGGACGTGGGAGTCGATGGGGGTGCCGACGCGCTCGTAATAGGCCTCGGCCCCGCCCGGCGTCATCCAGTTGAGGAAGCGCGTGTAGTGGCTGGCCATGCGGTAGGCGTGGGGTGTGTTGGGCGGAATCACCACGGAGTCGCCGGGGGTGAGGATACGGCTTTCGCCGGGGAGCCAGACGTGCAGGATGCCATCGAAGACGTAGAGGGTCTTGTGTTCCACCGTGTGGCTGACGAACGGCGATTCGGCACCCATGCCGCCGGAGACGTAGGCGGCGCTGAAGATGCCGCCGGTGTCCGCCGCGCGGGCGATGACGGTGACCAGCTGGCCGTTGATCTCGTAGCGTGCGCCTTCGCCCGAGGCCATGTAGTAGGGGACAGCTTCGCCGGGCAGGGTGTTGGCCACCGGCAGCTGCTGGTTCATTTCCTCCACGCTGAGGGACATGGTTCCTTCTTTCCAGTCGTCCGGCTGCGCCGGTATGTGACCTCCATCATTGCTTCTGCTTGCGCGGGGCAGGAGGTGGGATTCCAATGGATGAAAGGCCAGTGTGATGCTCCTTGGCGAGCTGCGATGCTGGCAGTTACCCCTACGCCAACAGGAGTTTTGCCGGCATGAGCCTTTCTCCCATCGTCACCGTCGCCGAAGGAAGCATCCGCGGCACTGCATCCATCCTCGAAGGGCGGGAGGTCAGCCGCTTCCTCGGGATTCCGTATGCAGGTTCTCCGGCGGGTGCGCGGCGGTTCAAGCCCCCGGCTCCTGTTGCTGGCTGGAACGGTGTCCTTGATGGCACGCTGCCGGGGCCTGCGGCGCCGCAGACCCCGGAGGTTCCGGCTCCTCCCGGGCGCAAGCCCCGCGCATGGAGCGAGAGTGATTGCCTGAACCTGAACGTCTGGACGCCAGAGATGGGCGGTTCGGGGCTGCCGGTGATGGTGTGGGTGCACGGCGGTGCGTATGTTTCGGGCTCGGGCAGTGACGCAATGTACGACGGCTGCAATCTCGCGGCTGCCACGCGCACCGCTGTGGTCACCATCAATTATCGGCTGGGTGCGCTGGGCTTCCTGCACCTGGCTGAGCTTCTGGGTATCGAATATGAGGACTCTTCGAATGCTGCCCTGCTTGATGTGCTGGAGGCGCTGCAGTGGGTCAAGCGGAACATCGCGGAGTTCGGGGGTGACGCGGACAATGTGACCCTGTTTGGTGAGTCGGCGGGTGCTGCGGCGGTGGGGACGCTGCTGGGAATGCCTGCTTCGAAGGGGCTGTTCCGGCGGGTGATCATGCAAAGCGGAACCGCCGAACGGTACCGGACTGCTGAGGATTCTTCCCGGATCAGCCGTGAGTTGGTGTCCCTGTGCGGGCTGGATGCGGCGCAGGCTCGGGACCTTTTGACGCTTCCCGTGGAGCGGCTGCTCGAAGCCCAGGAGAAACTCGTGCAGCGCTTCGGCGCGCAAACGTTCACCGTCCCGCTGCCGTTCCAGCCGACCATGGGGACGCCGTAGCTGCCGGTTCCGCCGCTGGAAGCGGTGCGGAGCGGGCTGAATTCCGAGGTTGACCTGCTGATCGGGACAAACCTGAACGAGGGGTCCTTTGCCGTGGAGATGCGGCCGAAGAACCCGTCGGAGCCCTCCCATGCGGAACGCGCAGCAGCGGTGCTGGCCGAGTCCGGCGCTCCAGGCCGCGAGGAGGAGTATGCCCGGGCGCTCGCTTCGGCTTTAGGTGCCGACCCCAGTGGAAAGCAACTGCTGGAAGCCGCCATTTCCGACGTCGTCTACCGGCAGCCCAGCAACCGGCTGCTGGATGCCCGGCAAGGCTCCGCCGGGAACAACTTCGCCTATCTCTTCGCGTGGCGGAGCCCGGCCATGGGTGGCAAGCTCGGCGCCTGCCACGCCCTGGACATCCCGTTTGTCCTCCGGCAGCTGGCCTCGCCCGAGGCGGAGTTCCTCACCCGCGGCACGGCACCGCAGGGCTTGAGCGACCTGATGAGCACCGCCTGGTCAGGCTTTGCCAGAACAGGCCAGCCCGCGGCTCCTGGCCTGCCTGACTGGCCCGACTACGGGCCCGAGCGCAGGACGATGATTCTGGACGAGAAGCCACGCGTGGAAGAAGACCCTCGGCGGGAATTGCGGGAGGTGCTTGGCCCGGATGTCGGGAGTGCCGGTGTCGAGGCAGCGCGTTTAAGGGAAGAAAGGGAGGCCAGTTAATCCGGAGCAGAAAAGGGGCTGTCCTTCACCCCCGCACCGCTACACTGAACCAACCACTCCCAGCATGAAATTGGCGGGCTCACATGAATAAAAAGCTGCACCTTACCCCGACAGACGCGTTCCCGGAGGACCTGGAAAGCGTACCGGACCAGGAACTGCAGGTACTCGACAGCCAGGTCCAACGCCAGCTTGACCACGAAGTGGTTGTTGACGGCGAACCGAACCCTGAAACCGAGTTCCGCCACTACGAACTGGACGAGGAATTCGCCGACCGCGACAAGCGCTGAGCAACCCCTACTTCTTCGTGAGCCTGTACCGCTCTATCTGCTTGAGCCGGCGCAGGAGGCTGTCCCGGCGGGGGTGCGGGACGGCGTCGGCCTCTTCGGCGGTGAGGTCGATGTGTTTGGTGCCGTACTGCCACAGCAGCAGGTCGTCGAGCAGCCGGTCCGGGCCGGGGGAGTAGCGGTGGTCTAAGGCTTTCCGCACTTCGGTGATGCGGTTGGCGCTGAGCAGCCCTGCCAGCTGCATGGTCTGGTTGAGGCCGTGCGCGGCGAGCAGCTCCGCGGCCCAGCCCCAGTCGTCGTCCACCTTCCGGTCCACGTGCGGGAGCAGCGTGCGCCACACGTCGCGGATCCGGTTGGGCGTCAGCGGCGCCGCGCCCTCGCCCTCGGTGTCCCAGAAGCTGCGCACTTCCTCATACCGTTCATGCAGGTCGGCAAAAGCCGTTTCCACTGTTTCCAGCATCGCGGCAGTGGCGGTGAACTGCCGGTCGAAGTGCGGGGTCCAGGCACGCGGATCCTCGGCCTTGAAGCGGATATCGTGCTCGATCTCGCTCCAGGCGTGCGCGAAAATCGTGCGGATCTGGCACTCGAAAAAGTAGCTGCCGTTGGGCTGGGCGTCCGGGTTGAAGACCTGCTGGTATTCCTTCACAGCCTCGTTCTGGATGGTCCGCAGGATCAGGTGCCTGCTGGAATACCCGTACGTGCCGGACTCGATGGAGCCGATGTCCTTTTCCCGGTCCCCGCGGCAGTCGAACAGCTGGCGCTGGCGCTTGATGATGTTGGCCACCGCGGCGTTCTCCGCCGGCAGCTTGGTGATGACCCGGATGCCCACCATGTCATTCAACGTCCGGAACGGGTCCGGGAACTTCAGGACCGGCGGGCCGCCCGGTTCCAGCGGCTCCTCAATCCGGGAGATCTTCTCCTTGAACGATTCCACCGTTTTGGTGCGCCCGGTGACAAACAGCGGTGTGACCTCGCTGTCCTTCAACATGTCCCGCATCAGCAGCAGGACATCCCGCGTGACCAGTTTCAGGGCAGGCCGGACGCGCTCGTAGATCTCCACGTTCCGCTGCACGGACTCGCGCAGGTCCGCGTCCAGGTTCTCCCAGTTACTTGGCATAATCCCAGCTTACGGCCGGGCACTGACAGAACGACGGCGGCAGTACTTCAGCGTTCCGTGGCAGCCGTGGAGCCGCGCACCACAAGCGAACTCTCCAGCGTGACCTCGTTCTGCTCCAGCGGCTTCCCCTCCATCAGCCGGCGCAGCTGCTCCCCGGCCTTCAGGCCCAGGGGAGTGGCGGGCAGGTGGACGCTGGTGAGGCCGGGATTGCTGGTGGCCGAATAGGGGAGGTCATCGAAGCCGGCCACCGCCAGCTCCTCCGGAATCCGCACTCCGGCCACCCGCGCCTCCTGCAGTACGCCGTAGGCATGCGTATCAGTACCGCAGACGACGGCGGTCACCCCCTCGCGCTGCCACCCCGGCCAGGCGTCGGCGAACGCGGCAGCCGATGCGCCCACGTCGATGGTGGTGCTGATGATGCGGCCCGCACCCACGCTGATGCCCAGGGCTGCGGCCTCATCCAGGAAGGCTTCGCGCCGCAGGGCGAAGGTTTCAGTGCCGGTGACACTGTCCACGTACGCCACCTCCCGGTGCCCGGCGTCGGCCAGGTGAACCGCGAGTTCCCGCGCTCCGCTGGCGACGTCCAGGTTCACCGACGGCGCATACCCCGCCAGCCCGGGGGCGTCCAGCAGGACAAGGGGCGACGGCGACGCGAGGTCCTCGAGGAAGCCTGCGTTGGGTGCGTCCACCAGGAGCCCGGCCGGACGAAGCGACATCAGCCGCCGGACGTCGTCGGCCTCGGGGAACTCGCCTGCCTCGGTGACGGAGAGCAGCAGCTGGTACTGCGAGCCCAGGGACTCCCGGACCCCGGCGATCACCTTGGCGAAGAACGGGTTGGAGATATCCGGCGCCACCAGGATCACGATCGAGCTCACGCCCTTCGCCAGCGAACTGCCAATCCCGTCCACCACATAGCCAAGCTCGGCGATGGCGTCCCGCACCCGGGAAATGTTGTCCTCGGAGACGCGGCCCGCCGTCTTGCCGTTGGCCACCAGCGAAACGGTGGCGGTGGAGACGCCGGCCCGGGCGGCAACCATGGCCGCGGTGATCCGCCGCGAACGCGCGGGCTGCTGCACCTGTTCAGCGGATTCCATACCTCGATGGTAGTAGGCGGCAGACAGCACAATGACCCGTGGAAGCCTTACGAGCCCAGGCCCAGCGATCCGATAACGTCTGCCACGCGGTGGCGCTGGTCCGCTGCCAGCCCTTGGATCGGTAGGGGCAGGCAGGACGCATCCACCAGGCCGAGGTGCTCAGCAATCGCGGCAACCACCCGGATGCTGCCCCCGAACTCGGCGAACAGACCCCACAGCGGGGCGAGCCGGTCCGATTCGGCCAGGGCGTCGGCCAGCCAGCCCTCCTGCACGGCCTGCGTGATGCCCAGGGCAAGCGTAGGCAACGTGCCTCCGATGACCGAATACCAGGTGTCGCACCCGGCCACCAGGCCGGCGGCGGCATAGGCGTCGCCGGAGATGCCAATGCTCACATGTTCGGGTACTGCCGCGCGGATCTCCTGGACCCGCGCCCGGGCCCGCTCTGGACCGCCGGGAACACCCGGAATTTTGATCGAGGCAATCTGGGGCAGTTGGGTGATCCGTCCGTACAGTTCCGTGCTGAAGGTGAAGCGGGTGGTGGCCGGGTTGTCGTATACCACCACGGGCAACGGCGAGTGCGAAGTGACCGTACGGAACAGCTCGAAAACGTCGTTGTCCGTCAGTGGCTGGTACGTCATCGGCGCCAGCAGCACCCCGGACGCGCCGGCCTGCCCGGCGGCCTCCGCATTGGCCAGAACCTGCGATGTCCGCAGCGCGCCGATCCCCACGATCACGGGGACTGCACCCGCATGCTCCACTGCCAGCCGGGCCACCCGGCGCCGCTCGTCTCCGCTGAGGTAAGCGTAGGAACCGGTGGAGCCCAGCGCGGTGATGGAGTCCACGCCGGCCGCTGCGAGGCGTTGAACCAGGCGCACGAAAGCTGCCTCATCCACCTCATCGTTGGCCAAAGGGGTCAGGGGAAAGGCGCTCAGGCCAGTGAACATCGGCTCAGCCCACGAAGTCGAGATCGGCGGGGCTGGCTTCCTGCTCTTTGGCCGGGCGCTTGCCGCCCCGCTGGGCCGCGGCCCCGGCGAGGACCACCAGCAGGATCCCCACCACCTGGACGGCAGACGGCTGCTGGTGCAGGATGAGCAGCCCGAGCAGGACGCCGACGGCGGGTTCGAGGGCCATCAGCGTTCCGAACGCGGCAGGCGTCATCCTCCGCAGCGCCAGCATTTCCAGCGCGAACGGCAGCACCGGCAGCAGGATGGCCAGTCCGGCCGCGGCGGCCAGGATGTCCAGGCTGAGGTGCCCGGCGGCCTGGGGAATTCCGACGACGGCAGCCGCCACTGCGGCGATCGGCACGGTGAGCGTGAGCGCGCCGATGCCGGTGAACCTGTCGCCGATCCGTTGCGTCAGCAGGATGTAGACGCCCCAGCCGACGGCAGCAAGCGCGGCCCAGGCAACCCCGACGAGGTTGAAGTCGCCCTGCCACGGCTGGGTCAGCAGCACCACACCCACCAGCGCCACAGCGGGCCAGACGAGGGCTTTGCGGTTATGGCTGCGAAGGGCCGCGACTGTCAACGGACCGAGGAATTCGATCGCGACCGCGGTGCCGAGGTGGATGTGCTCCACCGCGGCGAGGAACCCTACGGTCATCACTCCGGTGGTGACCCCGAGGCCGAGCAACGGCAGCACATCCGGGCGGCGGATGGAGCGTAGCGGCGGGCGCCCGATCACCAGGAGAATGACGGCGCCCATGCTCAGGCGCAACCACGCGGTGCCGCCGGGTCCCACAGCTTCGATCATGTTCACGGACAGGGCAGAGCCCAGCTGGACCGACAGGATCGCCGTGACCGCCAGCCCCCACGGCGGGACCGGGACGTTGAATGAAGCGCTGCGCTGGGTCATCTCAGTTTCCTTCATTGGAGTGATGGGGTGCGGCCAGACGACGGCGGGCAATGGCAACGTCGGGTCCGAGCCCTTTCAGCCTGGCGGCCAGGTCATCGGCGGAGGCGTCGAGCGCGTCGTCGGTCATGGGCTCGAGGGCGTCCAGGATGAACAGCGCTTTGGTGGTGCCGTCCCGGAGCTGGGTGCGCCGGCCCTGGCGCCAGTTCCAGCGCCGGCAGGTTACGCCGTCGTCATCGCCCCACACAACCTCGCCCCGCTCAGGATGCTCAAGCACTTCACGCCCGCCGGTCACCGTGTCAAAGGACTCCGTGCCGGCGGCGCGGATCAGCCGGGGTGCTCCGGCGTAGCCGGCCAGGTCCTCGCCGCCCAGCGGAACCTGGTGCAGCACAGAAACCGCGTTGTAAAGGTCGGTCAGCCGGTTTACCCGCGGCAGGCCGGAAGATGCCCGGCGGAGCAATGCCTCCAGGCTGTTGCGAGTGCGCTGCGGTTTGGCGCCGAAGGACTTGTACGCCTCACGCCAGGCGGCCACATGCGGCAGTTCCTCAATGCCCCGCCCGTCCAGTGCTGCACGGGCTGCAGCCTCTGCCTCCTGCAGCAGCTTTTCACCGGCCTCGTTACTGGCACCCGGAACCAGCCCGTCCACCGCCAGCAGGACGGCACGGTAATCCGGCCGCAGGGAGAAAACGGCGGGATCAACCCACGCACCTGCCAAAAATTCCTGGAGCACCTTGACGTCAGGCATTGGGGGCCTCCTTGTGGTGGGCCGAACCCACGCCCGGCTCGAAGACAGCCAGGGAGAAGCTCACTGGCTCCGGGGTGGCATTGGAGTACGAGTGGTCCACGTCGCCGGGGAAGGAAAGGGCGTCGCCCGGCTCCAGGACATAGGTCTCGCCAGCCACCACCACAGTCAGGGACCCCTGGCGGGCCTGAAGCAGTTCCTTGGTTCCCGGGACGTGGGCTTCGCTCTCATGCTTGTCGCCCGGGCCCAGCGTCCAATCCCACAGCTCAACCACATCCGGTGAATCCGTCCCGGCCACCAGCACGCCCTGGCCGCCGGCGGCGGAACTCCATAGGGCGGCCCCGTCGCCACTCCGCGTGACGGTCACGGGCTTTGGACGCGGGGCATCCACGAGCGCCGGCAGTCCGATACCCAGCGCATCGCTGATCCGGAGCAGGGTACCCACGCTGGGATTGGCGGCGCCCTGCTCGACGTTGACCACCATGCGGCGGCTCACACCGGCGGCGTCTGCGAGCTGGTCGAGGGTCCAACCCCGGGCCTGCCGTTCCTGGCGCACGCGGTTGCCGATGGCCACCGCAAGGGCAGATGTGCTTTTGTCCATGAGTGCAGCATACTGCACTTTGAGTGCACTAGTGGAATCGGATGTGACGTCCTTGAAGGCGGGTGCAGCAGGTCTTCCTGAACGGCCTTTGTGGTGGGACGATGCCCTTATGAGCGACACCAGCCGAGGAAACCCGCGGGACCTTGGTCCGCACCAGCATGCACACGCAGCACCCACCACCCAGCAGATGAGGACCGTCGGACAACGCCGGCGGGACGCCGAGGAGAAGCTGGAGCACCACCTCCAGGAGGCCCGCCACAAGGCCGAGCACCATGATGCTGAGGACGAGGAGGGGGCCGGCGATTCCGGCGCCGGCGAGCCCTGATCGGGAAGTTTTGAGCGGTGAGCCTGATTCGCGGCCTCAGTTGAGGTCCGAATTCCTGCCAAGGCATTCGGCCACTACGACGGCGGCTGGAACTTCGAGCAGGGCAGCTTCCGCCTGCTGGTGGGCCGCCACGCAGCCGACGACTTCCAAGCGCTGGCATCGAACTGCGCTAAGCCGAGCCACGCAGACATGGCTTGCCTTTTTCTTTTACCCCGTGGCATCAAGCGCTTGACCTGCACGAACGTCAAGCGTTTGACGTGACGTTCCCGACAGTGCCATGATCACTCTGAACGCTTCAACTCCCCGAGCAGTGTGTATGCACTTGGCGCGGGCCCCAAAGACGTGGAGAACATCGTGGACCCCAAACCCCGCAAGAAGATCATTCTTGACTGCGATCCCGGGCATGACGACGCTGTGGCGTTGCTGCTCGCGCACGGAAACCCGGACATCGAGCTGCTGGCCGTCACCACGGTGGTGGGCAACCAGACGCTCGAAAAAGTCACCCGCAACGCCCTGGCCGTCGGAACCATCGCCGGCATCACCGGCGTTCCCTTCGCCGCTGGCTGCGGCCGTCCCCTGGTCCGCAGCATCGAAACCGCCCCGGACATCCACGGCGAGTCCGGCATGGACGGCCCCGCCCTCCCGGAGTCCACCATCGGGCTGGACCCGCGGCACGCCGTCGACCTCATCATCGACACCGTGATGGCCCACGAACCCGGCGCCGTCACCCTGGTCCCCACCGCAGGCCTGACCAACATCGCCATGGCCGCCCGCAAGGAACCGCGCATCGTGGAACGCGTGAAGGAAGTTGTCCTGATGGGCGGCGGCTACCACGTGGGCAACTGGAGCGCCGTGGCCGAATTCAACATCATCATCGACCCCGAGGCCGCGCACATCGTCTTCAACGAGAAGTGGCCCGTGGTGATGGTGGGCCTGGACCTGACCCACCAGGCGCTGGCCACCCCGGACGTGGTCGAAAAAATCGCGGCCATCGGCACCAAACCGGCCAAGTTCGTCACCGAACTCATGGACTTCTTCGCCCACACCTACAAGGACGCCCAGGGTTTCGACTTCCCGCCGGTGCATGACCCCTGTGCCGTGGCCTACGTGATCGATCCCAGCATCGTCAGCACCCGCAAGGTGCCGGTCAACATCGAACTCGAGGGCACCCTGACGCTTGGCATGACGGTGGCCGACTTCCGTGCCCCCGCGCCGGCCGACTGCCACACCAGCGTCGCCGTGGACCTGGACCACAAAAAGTTCTGGGACCTGGTCACCGACGCGCTGGAACGCATCGGCGAGCCAACTCTCAATGGCGATGCGGCCGACGTCGAACGCGAAGAACGTGCCGCCGTCACCGTGGGAGGGGTCAAGTAAATGACTGCCACCGTTACTGAAGCCAAGACCGGCCGGGGCAATGTCACGGCCCTGATGGTTGCCCTGCTGGCAGCCTGTGTTGCCTTCCAGCTCAATGCCTCCATGCTCAGCCCGGCCTTGGTGACCATGGGCGAAGAGCTCAACACAGACCAGGCAGTCATCGGCCTCTCGCAGACGTGGTTCTTCACAGCTGCCGCGCTGTTCTCCCTGTTCCTGCCCCGCCTGAGCGACATCGTGGGACGCAAGAAGATCCTGGTGGGCATGATGCTGCTGATGGCCGTCGGCTCGGTCATCGCCGCCCTCGCCCCGGACGTCACCTGGCTCTTTGTTGGCCGCATCATCCAGGGCGTCAGCGGCCCCACGGTTCCGCTCTGCCTGATCATGCTGCGCTCCGCCGTCAGCAACCCGCGCAAGTACGGCACGCTCATGGGCCTGATCACGGCCGTCAACGGTGGCGTTGCCGGCGTCGACTCGTTCGTGGGCGGATACTTCGCGGAGCACTTCGGCTTCCGCAGCATCTTCTGGCTCATGGTGGTACTGGCCCTGGTTGCCACGGCACTGGTCGCATTCCTTGCCGGCGAAAGCAAGCCCGCCGCCGGCACCCGGATGGACTGGCTGGGTGTGTTCTTCATTGTGGTGGCCGTGGGCGCGCTGCTGACCGCCCTGAACGAAGGATCCAAGCTGGTGGGCGCCTTCTCGTCCGGCACCTTGATGCTCAGCATTGTGCTGGTCCTGGTGTCCGCCGCCGCGTTCTACGCCTTCTGGACCGTGGAGAAGCGGGCCGGCCAGCCCATGGTGGAAACCGTGCACCTGCGCCAGCGTTCCACCTGGGCGCCGCTGCTGACCACCACCCTGACCATGACCGGCATCTTCGCCGTCATCAACGGCATCGTTCCCGCCTACGTCCAGGCCGCCGATCCCGGCTTTGGCATCGGCCCCACCGAAATGTCGCTGATCATCCTCACCCCGTACGCGCTGTTGGGCTGGATCGTGGGACCGCTCAGTGGCAAGCTCGCCCCCGTGCTGGGCTACACCAAGGTGCTGCGCATCGGGCTCCTAGGGAGCATCGCGGCCCTGGCCGTCATCGCGTTCTTCGGCCTCAGCAGCCTGCCCCTGATGATTGCCGGCACGGTCTTGCTGGGCATTATGTACGCCGGTACGGTCAACATCATGCTCAATGGACTCGGGGTTGTCCTCTCGCCCGCCGGCAACCCCGGTTTCCTGCCCGGCATGAACGCCGGTGCCTTCAACCTCGGCGCAGGCCTCAGCTTCCTGGTGCTGCCTGCCGTGCTGGTGGCGACGTCGGCCCTCGGGGATGCGAAGGCGTCCTACCTGACGGTTGTGGTTGTTGGCCTGGCCCTCACCGTGGCAGCGTTCGCCGCCTCGCTGCTGATCCCCAAGCCCGTTGAAGCTGAGGTGGCGGAATGAGCGCCGCCGCTGAGCCAGCCACCGCTGAAGGTGAGGCGCGGCGGCCGGGCCGGATCGTCGTCGTCGGCTCCCTGAACGCGGACCTCACCATTTACTGCGACCGCCTCCCGCTGCCCGGTGAGACGGTGCACGGCAACGGGTTCGCTGTGAACCCGGGCGGCAAGAGTGCCAACCAGGCAGTGGCCGCCAGCCTGCTGGGCGGGAAGGTCAGCCTGGTGGGCGCGGTGGGGGATGACCCCAACGGCAGCATGCTGCTGTCCTCGGCGACGCGAGCGGGTGTGGACGTGGGGCATGTCCGCACGTCATACGAGCCCACGGGCGTCGCGGTGATCGCCGTCGATTCCAACGGCGAGAACAACATCATCATCTCCGCCGGCGCCAATGGCACCCTCTCACCGGCGGATGTGGCGGAGGCCTCGGACGTCCTGGCGGAGGCCGCTGTCGTGTGCCTTTGCCTCGAAGTCAGTATGGAGACGGTACTCGCCGCAGCGCAGGCAGGGCACGACGCCGGCGCAACAGTGCTGCTGAACCTCTCGCCGTACGCGCACATCCCGGCAGCCCTGGCTGAGTTGACGGACGTCCTGCTGGTGAATGCCCATGAAGCCGCGCTGTTCCTCGGCCCGGGGGCCTCGGTCCCGGGTGCCGGTGCCCGTTCCGCCCAGTGGGATGCCGTCCGGGAAAGGTTCGCTGAGCGGGGGATCCGGCAGGTGCTGGTGACGCTGGGTTCGAACGGTTCCGTGGTGCTGGACTCGCTGGCCCCGCCGGACCGGCTCGTTACTTTTGTGCAGTCCACCAAGGTGGCCGCCGTAGACACCACGGGTGCGGGTGACGCCTTTACCGGCGCGGTAGCAGTCCGGCTCGCGGCCGGCGACGCGCTCGCCGATGCCGCCGCCTTTGCCTCCGTGGCGGCTGCCCTGGCCACCACCCGGAAGGGGACGCAGGCTGCCTATCCGGAGACGGCTGACGTCGAGCGTCTGCTGCGGAGCTAAAACAGCTGTCCGGGTGGGGCATCTGATGATGTTCCACCCGGACAAACCGACTGCCTGGGAAAACCCCTAGCTGACCGGGGTTTCGGTGCGGGCGGCCGCAACAACGCGGGGGACCGCCAGCAGGGCTGCCACGGCCAGGGCGCCGGCTGCCGCGAAGACGTAGAAACCCCAGGGGTAGGCGATGCCGGCGGCAACCAGCCCGCCTGTCAGGGCAGGTCCTGCGATGGCGCCGACGCGGCCCACGCCGGCAGCGAAGCCGAGTGCGGTGGCGCGCAGCCGGGCAGGGAACAACTGGCTGACCCAGGCATAAACGAGTACCTGGGAGCTGAAGACAAACACGCCCGTGACGAAGTCGAGCACGTTCAACAGAACTGCGTTGTCGACCTTGACACTCAAAAGGGCGAGGCATACTGCCGAAAGTCCAAACCACAGCAGCACGATGGGCTTGGTTCCGTGCTTGTCGGCCAGGATTCCGGCGACGATCAGTCCGGCAACGGCGCCCAGATTCAAGACCAGGAGCAGGGAAAGCCCGGCGCTGACAGGATATCCGGCAGAAGCCATCAGCTGCGGAAGCCAGGTATTCAGGCCATAAACCAGCAGCAGCCCCATGAACGAAGCTGCACCAATGGCCGCCGCAATGAGGGGATAAGGCTTCTGCACCAGGCTCCGGAACCCGGTCTTTTCCTCTGCGCCGGCAGCCCGGGCCGCAGGCAAAGTCTCCGGCAGCTTGAACCAGAGGAACGGCGCTAGGACCAGGCCGGCAAGGCCTCCCACCACAAACATGATGCGCCAATCGGGGATGACGATCATCGCCAGGAAGGCGGTCGCCACCGCGCCAACGTGGTATCCCGTCATGGTCCGGGTGGTTGACTTCCCCGCGGAACTGGCCGGGGCGTAGTCGTTCATGTAGGCAAGGGCG
Source organism: Pseudarthrobacter sp. B4EP4b (assembly GCF_006680095.1). Taxonomy (NCBI): domain Bacteria; kingdom Bacillati; phylum Actinomycetota; class Actinomycetes; order Micrococcales; family Micrococcaceae; genus Pseudarthrobacter; species Pseudarthrobacter sp. B4EP4b. The sequence goes on from NZ_VHIJ01000005.1 coordinate 19,646, forward strand.
GCCGGCAGGCATGCCCCAAGCCCGGCCCCGGCCAGCAGCCGAAGCGCGCCGAATACGGCAACATTGGGGGCCCACACCACCGCGAGGGTGAACAGCGAGAACCAGAGCACGCACGCCACCAGCAGGTTCCGGCGTCCGAAGCGGTCCGAGAGCGGGGCGATGAAGAGCGCTCCCAAGCCTACGCCCACGAGCGAGATGGTGGCCACGAGAGTGGCGCCGACAGCGTCAAAGCCAAGCTCGCCGGTCTTGATCAAGGTGGGAATGACGGTGCCGAGCACCACGAGGTCAAAGCCGTCAAGGACCATGGCCAGCCAGCAGAGCCACACTGGCCAGCGCGTTGGGCGGGCGGAGGGAGAAGTTGTCATGGAATCCTCATTGATCTAGTAACAGGAGGGAAGGGCAGCCGATCGAGAGCGCCGCCACATCCACACGTGACCCACGGCATGCTTTCTTCCGTCGACAAGGGTACATTCTTGTTCATGCAGTGCACAAAAGTTCGCTAGCCGAACAAAAAGGAGCTTTGCAGAACGGGCTAGATGTTGTGTCAGGGGTTTGACGGCAGCAGGTCTGTAGGCTCAGGTGCATGGGTGAGCTTCGGCGTCGTGCGTTCCTTACGGGCGCAGCCGCCGGCGCCGTGGGAGCCGGCCTGGCAGCCTGCTCTCCTCCGAAACAGAACGGGACGTCCGTGGCACCAACAAGAGGGGATGCAGTGCAGCGGCACAGGTATAACTACGGCAGTGACCCGAGCCAGTGGGGCGAACTGTTCCTTCCAGAGCTTCCCGACGGCGGCACGCACCGCGGCGTGGTGGTGGTGATTCACGGCGGCTACTGGCGCTCGCAGTACGGCGCCGAGTTGGGGCAGCCTTTGGCCGCGGACCTTGCCGGACACGGCATGGCGGCGTGGAACCTGGAGTACCGCCGCGCCGGAAACGGTGGCGGCTGGCCGGGTACTTTCCAGGACATCCTGGCAGGCATCGACAAGCTGGCGGAGCTCGCTGAACCCCACTCCCTGGACCTGGCCAAAGTGGTGGCCCTCGGGCATTCGGCGGGTGGGCACTTGGCCGTATGGGCGGCTG
>NZ_VHIJ01000050.1:0-69692 GCF_006680095.1 Pseudarthrobacter sp. B4EP4b
GAGGTTGGCGGCGATGTCGGGGCGGAGTTGGGTGATGGTGCGGGGTTCGTTGGGGCCTTGGAGTCCGCGGGCGATGGCGGTGGTGCGGTTCCAGATGGCTGAGCCCTGGTCCGCGGGGACGTAGAGGGAAACCCGGGCCATGCCGTCGCGGTCCGGGGTGTATTCCATCCTCCGGTCCGCGGCGCACTTGGCGTGGCGCTTCTCCAGGGATTCGGGGTGGTGGCGTTCGCGCCAGTTACGGACCCTGGTCCGGAACCGCGACGGGACGAGTTCGCCCGCGGCGGCTCCACGGGCCGGGTGAGGGTTCAAGACATGCTCGACGAGGGCGGCCGCGCCGGTGGGGCTGAGGCTGTCGGTTTCGTCGGCGATGATTTTGGCGTGCTGCCAGGAGATGGCCCCGGCGCAGAGGGCGTCCATCGCCGGCGGCAGGGCGGTGAGTTGCCGGGATTGGGTGATGAGTGCCCCGGCGGCGGGGGAGCTGATGGTCAGGACCCCTGCGATTTCCTCGACCGCGGACATCTCGGCGTAGGTCCGTTCGTGCGCGGGCGTTTCCGGCGGGGTCATCGCATGCTGGATTTCAATGGCTTCGGCGGCGTCCCGGGCCTTCACGCCGGCGATCTGGGCTTCCAGCTGCTTTGTCACTGCCAAGCGCTCGAGTCGGATCTCATAGCGACGCTGCAGTACATCCACGCCAGCTCCGCCACTGGCAGCGGCCCCGGGACCGGCGTCGGCTTCCAGCCGCTGATCTTCCAGGAACAGGGCATCAAGCAGGGCAGTTGAGGCGTGAATGTCTTCCATCGTTGCCGCCGTACCCGCGCCGTTTCCCATAGAAGAATCATCCATCGAGGCACTGACATTCGGGGCGGCGTCAGCGGATGGGTGAACCGGCGCAGTCGGCGCGGCGCGAAGCAGCGCGTCCCTGTTGACCCCCGTGCCCTCGTGGTTTCCCATACCGACAGCATCCATCGTGGCACTGACATTCCCTGCCCGGGAGAAGCCTCCGCGGGGAAAGTACTCCTAGCCGCCGGCGAACGGAGGCAGCACGTCCACGACGTCGTCGGCCTTTAGGACAACACTGTGGTTCCGCACAGCCACTTCATTCAGCAGGAAGCTGCTCCGCGACAGGATGCGGGGCAGCGGCGGGGTTCCGGCAGGAGGCTCAGGCCGCTGGACGGAAAGCACGGCGTCCAGCAGGTCGGCAACAGTGGCACCTGGCGCCAGCTCGAAGCGCTCTTCCTCAACGCCTGCCGCAGCGCGTGCGGCAGCGAAGTATCGTACGTTCAAATGTCTCAGCCCCCGATGGCGCTCATGCTGCGGTCCGGCTGGACGAAGTCCGGAGCGTCAAGTCCCACGTGGTCCATTCCGTGTGCTTTTGGCTTGAGCCACATGGCGTCCTGCCAGCGCTGGGCGAGCGCGTCGTCGCTTGCGCCCGAGCGCAGCAGGCCCAGAAGGTCGAATTCCTCACGCGAGAACAGGCAGCTCATGATCTTGCCTTCGGCCGTGATCCTCGTCCTCCGGCAGTCCGAACAGAACGGTTCAGTCACAGAGGCAATGATGCCCACGGTCCCCAGCAGTGGGCCTGAATCAGACCCAGCCGCCCGGCGTCGTACTTCAAAGCGTTCCGCAGGGGCACCATCGCGGGCGCGCGGATCCGGGCTCAGGACAAAATCGCCGGACAGCAGGGAGCGGATCTCAGCAGCCGTGATCATGTTCCGCCGCGTCCAGCCATGGTCTGCGTCAAGCGGCATCTGCTCGATGAACCGCAACTCGTAGCCGCGGTCCAGGGCCCATGCCAGCAGTGATGGCGCCTCGGCGTCGTTGATGCCGCGCATGAGGACTGCGTTGACCTTGACCGGGCCCAGGCCTGCAGCCCAGGCCGCGTCCACGCCGGCGAGCACCTGGTCCAGGAATGGCCGCCGGGTCAGCTTGGTGAAAGTCTCCTCATGCAGCGAGTCCAGGGACACATTGATCCGGGTCAGGCCGGCCGCCTTCAATGCGGCCGCCTTCTTTGCCAGGCCCACGCCGTTGGTGGTCATGGAGATGGGCAGATCGGGATGATTGCCGCGGAGCGAGGCGATGATGTCCACGAGGTCGTGCCGCACCAGCGGTTCACCACCGGTCAGCCGCAGTTCACGCACGCCCAGCTGCTCAACGCCGATCCGCACAATCCGCACGATCTCCTCCGCAGACATCACTGCCTGCTTCGCGAGCCACTCAAGGCCCTCAGCGGGCATGCAGTAGGTGCAGCGAAGGTTGCATTTGTCCGTCAGGGAAAGCCTCATGTCGGTGGCACGGCGTCCGTAACGGTCGGCCAGCCCGGCCGGAGCATCGGCGGGGCGCGCGCCGGGTACGGAGGGCAGCGCTGCCCCCGCATCTTCCCGTGGCTGGGGCATGCCTAGCTGGACACTCATGAATTCAGGCTACGCCACAATGGGCTCCGCATCACACCGTGACCGGTCCGGCCGGCAGCAGCAGAATCCGCGGCCCACGACCGGCGCCGCGGGCAGCCAGCGAACCTAAGCTGTAGGTGTGAACAGCTCCCAGCCACAGCATGCAGCGAACGACGGCGTGACACGGCTTCCCGAGCGCCCGGTGCCCTCGGTGCCCCCCGGGCCGGTCCCGCGGCACCGCGTGTGGCCCGCCGCCGCCGCGGGCGCCGTTGCGGTGGGCAGCGCGGTGGTGCTTGGAGAACTTCTGGCCGGTATTTTCAGCCCGGCGCTGTCGCCCATGACAGCGGTTGGCGGCGCAGTCATCGATGCCGTTCCACCCGGTATGAAGGACTGGGCTGTAGCGCTGTTCGGGACGGCCGACAAACTTGCACTCCTGGCTGGCATGGCCCTGGTCATTGCCGCGCTGGCCGCGATGGCGGGAATAGTCGAAGACCGGCGCCGCTTTGCCGGCATCGCCATCGTTGGCCTCTTTGGGCTGGTGGGGCTGGCAGCCGTCCTCACCCGGGCCCAAGCCAGCTTCAATGCGATGGCCTTGCCGGTAATCACCGCAGTCATTGCCGGTGCGCTGCTCAGGTTCCTGATTCGGCGGCTGCAGGAGTGGACGGGCAGTGAGCGCACCTCCGATACGGAAGCCGTGCCTGCCCGCCGTCGTTTCCTCCAGGCCCTGGCAGGCGGGGCTGCCTTCACGGTGATCGGCGGGGCGCTGGCATCGCTCTGGCGCGGCGCCGCAGCGGCCGCCAGCGAAGCAAGGAGCCGCGTGGCGCTGCCGGTACCCGCCTCAGCAGCGCCGCCCATCCCGTCCGGAGCCGAGACCGGCCTGGATGGAATGCAGCCCCTGGTCACGCCCAACCCTGACTTCTACCGCATCGACACCGCACTCACCGTTCCTGCCCTCGATCCGGATACCTGGGTCCTCAAAGTCACCGGAATGGTGGACAGGGAAGTTGAGCTGTCCTTCGCCGATCTCGTGGCGAAACCCCTGATCGAGCGCCACGTAACTATCGCGTGCGTGTCCAATGAAGTGGGCGGAGACCTGATCGGCAATGCGCGCTGGCTGGGCTGGCCCGTCCGCGAATTGCTGGCACTCGCCGGGCCACAACCCGGCGCGGACATGGTGCTCTCAAGGAGCACGGACGGCTGGACCGCCGGCACCCCGCTCGAGGTCCTCACCGACAACCGGGATGCGCTGCTTGCCGTCGGCATGAACGGCGAGCCCTTGCCCCTGGAGCACGGATTTCCCGTCCGGCTGGTGGTGCCTGGTCTCTATGGCTACGTGTCCGCCACCAAATGGGTTACCGAGCTGAAGGTCACCAGGTTCGCGGACGACGCCGGCTACTGGACTCCCCGCGGCTGGTCTGAGCGCGGACCCATCAAAACGTCGTCCAGGATCGATGTCCCGCGCGATGGCCGTGGGGTGAAGGCCGGAACTGTGATGTTCGGTGGCGTGGCCTGGGCGCAGCACTCCGGCATTGGGAAGGTGGAGCTCCGCGTGAACCGGGGCGCGTGGCAGCAGGCGGAGCTGGGCGAAGGCATCTCGGTGGACACCTGGTACCAATGGAAGGTGGGCCTGGAGCTGGCAGCAGGCCAGTACGAAGTCCAGGTCCGCGCAACTGATCTCACGGGCCGGGCCCAGGACGAACAACGCAGGCCTCCAGCCCCGGACGGAGCCACGGGGTTCCACACCATTAGAGTGGACGTGCAACCCTGATGGCTACCGAAGGCGGAACCATGACCAGCCCGCAACCGCATGGAACGTCGCTGTCCGGGACGTCCCAACACCCAACCTCCCACCCGGCGCGGCACCAGGAAAAGCACCACCGCCACCAGGCGCGATCCGTGGCTGAGCACGCGGCCGCCGTCACCGAACTCCTGCAGCCGCTGCGGTCACCGGGCCGCACCGAAGTGCTTCCGCTGGGCGAGGCACTGGGCCGGGGCCTGGTCAATGACGTCACCGCCCCCATCAGCCTGCCCCCCTTCGCCAATTCGCAGATGGACGGGTACGCCATCCGTTCCGCTGACCTGCCCGACGACGGCGGCGAGCTGCGCGTGATGCCTCCCGTTCCCGCCGGCGCCAGTCCGGACGCCCTCCAGCGCGGCACAGCCGCCCCGATCATGACCGGAGCCATGCTGCCTGAGGGGGCCGACGCCGTCGTCCCCATTGAGCGGGCCGTTCCGGACCGTTTCCTGCCGCCCACTGGACAGTCCACGGCGCAAGCAACGGTGAAGCTGCCTGCGGCAGGCCCCGGCACCTACGTGCGGGAAGCCGGCAGCGATGTGCAGGCCGGCCAGACCGCCCTGGCGGCGGGCACCTTCCTGGGCCCTGCCCAGCTGGGGCTGCTGGCCGCGTTGGGCATCCCGGAAGTCACCGTCTACCAGGCCGTGACGGTCCTGCTGGTCACCACCGGTGATGAAGTGGTGGAACCCGGCCAGGACCTTCCCGCCGGCAAGATCTATGACTCCAATGGCACGCTCCTGGAAACTGCGATGCGGCAAGCGGGCCTCGAGGTCCGCCGGGCGGGCATCGTCACGGACAACCCGGGAAAGCTGCGCGAGCTGCTTCGCACCGAGGGAGCGGCGGTGGACCTGATCGTCACCACCGGCGGGGTCAGCAAGGGTGCCTACGAGGTGGTCCGGCAGGCCATGGAAGACCAGCCGGTGGAGTTCCTGCACGTGGCCATGCAGCCGGGTGGCCCGCAGGGAATCGGCACCTTCGACGGGCGCCCCTTCCTGGGGTTCCCCGGCAACCCGGTCAGCTGCCTGGTCTCGTTTGAAATGGTCCTGCGCCCTGTGCTGGGCCGCCTGCTCGGCGCCCCCGCACCCCGCCTGCCGCTTCGCGCCCGCCTCGGACAGCCGCTCACGTCTCCCGAAAACAAGCACCAGGTCCGCCGGGGTACGTTGCAGCCTGACGGCACGGTTGAGCTGCAGGGCGGGGAAAGTTCCCATCTGATGCATGCGCTCGCCGGTTCGAATGTGCTGGTTCACGTCCCACAGGGAGTGGCCGAACTCGGGGCAGGAGCGGAGGTGGAAGTATGGATGCTGTGAATGCAGAAGAATCCCCGGCCGCGCTGACGCACCTGCGCCAGGACGGCAGCGCCCAGATGGTGGACGTCTCCGCCAAAGCCGAAACCACCCGCGAGGCCACCGCCACCGCCACGGTCCGCACCACCGCAGAAGTTATGGGCCTGCTCGGTTCCGGTGGACTGCCCAAGGGCGACGCCCTCGCCGTAGCGCGCGTGGCCGGAATCATGGCAGCCAAAAAGACCCCCGAACTGATTCCGCTCTGCCATCCGCTTCCGCTGTCCAAAGTCACGGTGGACTTTGACCTTGCCCCGGAATCCGTGTCGATCCTCGCCACGGTCAAGACCAGGGGAGTCACAGGCGTGGAGATGGAGGCCCTCACCGCAGTGTCCGTCGCTGCGCTGAGCGTCTACGACATGATCAAGGCAGTGGACAAGCATGCGGTCCTGGACGACATCAAGGTCCTGGCCAAGAGCGGCGGCAAAAGCGGGGACTGGACGCTGTGAGCACCTCGAGCACGCTTAGCGCCCCCGAGCCGCACCGCCACGGCGACGTACTGGGCCGGAAGGCTGGCGTCGTGATCGCCTCCACCCGGGCCGCCGCAGGCATTTACGACGACGAAACCGGACCCGTCATCAGTGATTGGCTGACCGAACACGGCTTCGACGTCTTCCCGGCCATGGTGGTGCCCGACGGCGAGCCCGTGGGCGCCGCGATCCGCGCACTCCTCACCCAGCGGCCCGCCGTCGTGATCACCAGCGGCGGAACTGGCCTCAGCCCGGACGACCGCACGCCGGACGTCACCCTGCCGCTCTTGGACCGCGAGATTCCCGGCATCATGGAAGCGATCCGCCGGGCCGGGGCAGCCAAGACTCCACTGGCCGCGCTGAGCCGTGGCTACGCGGGCGCCGCGGGCCATACTTTCATCATCAACCTGCCCGGATCACCCAAGGGGGTCATGGACGGACTGACCGTCCTGGACCCGGTCATCGGGCACCTCTGCGACCAGCTGGAAGGCGGACATGGGCACTGAAACATCATTCGAGGTGGTCAACGCGGTCCTGAGTGCGGAGCCCATCTCCGTTGACCAGGCCATCGCGGCGGTTGAAAGCGACACCGCGGGCGCGGTGGTCAGCTTCAGTGGGGTAGTGCGCAACCACGACGGCGGCAAGCCGGTCGAGCGCCTCAGCTACAGTGCGCACCCCACGGCACACCAGGCGATGGCCGACGTCGTTGCCCGGCTGGTTGCTGAACAATCGGCAGCCGGCAGCTCCGACGGGGAAGGCGGCCGGTCCGCGCAGTCCGTCCGGATCTGGGCGGCGCACCGGATCGGCATGCTGGAAATCGGTGACCCCGCCCTGGTATGTGCCGTGTCCGCCGCCCACCGGGGGCAGGCATTTGCCGTCTGCTCCGAGCTGGTGGACCGCATCAAGGAGCAGGTTCCCATCTGGAAGGAACAGTTCTTTACCGACGGAACCGTCGAATGGGTTGGCGCAGGCAACTGACCCTGTTCCGTCCAGGTCCGTCCAGTCCGGAACGGCTCATGCGAGGTAACGCACACTCCCCGGTTCCCGCGCGGCTGGAGCCCACCGGTAGGCTTAACGGCATGACCGAACAACTCTCCGCGCCCTTGCCCGTTGCCGTGCTGGGCGCGAACGGGCGCATGGGCGCCGAAGCCGTAAAAGCCATCGAAGCCGCGCCGGATATGAAACTGGTCGCAGCCCTGGGCCGCGGAGATTCACTGGACCAGATCACGGCAGCAGGTGCCCGCTTTATGGTTGACCTGACGGTGCCGGAGAGCACCGAGGCCAACGTCCGCTTCGCCGTCGAACAGGGCATCCACGCTGTCGTGGGCACCACCGGCTGGGACGCAGCAAAGCTGTCAGCGCTTGAGGACCTGCTGGCCGGCCACCCGGAGACCGGCGTGCTGATCGCCCCCAACTTTGCCCTTGGCTCAGTCCTCGCCTCGGCTTTCGCTGCGAAGGCATCCAAGTACTTTGAGTCGGTGGAGATCATCGAACTGCACCACCCTGACAAAGTGGATGCGCCCTCCGGTACCGCCGTCCGCACCGCGGAGCTCATCGCCGCAGAACGCGCCGCTGCCAACGTTGCCCCGAGCCCCGATGCCACCACCAGCGAACTCGACGGTGCCCGCGGCTGCGAGGTGGACGGTGTCCGTGTCCACAGTGTGCGGCTCCGCGGCCTCGTGGCCCACCAGGAGGTCCTGCTCGGCAGCGCCGGCGAGCAACTGACCCTGCGTCACGATTCTTTTGACCGCGCTTCCTTTATGCCCGGCGTGCTCCTTGGCCTGCGTAAGGTGGCCTCGCACCCCGGACTTACGGTGGGCCTGGACGGCTACCTGGACCTGGGGCTGTAGCCGTGGCCGGGCTCATGGCTGGCTTCCGGAAGAACCGCACCAAGATCTGGGTGGGTGCCGTCACGCTGCTCCTGGTCTTTTACCTGGTGGTGTCCTTCCAGCGTTCGGTCCTGCTGCTGACGGACAGCAATCCTGCAGCCGTAGCCATCGGCGCAGCCTACCTGGTGCTGCCCGTGATCGGCGCCTGGGCGCTGATCCGCGAGCTGATGTTCGGCGCCCGCACCGAACAGATGGCCAAAGTCCTCGAGGCGGAAGGCGGGCTTCCCGTGGACGAACTGCCCCGGACCCCTGCCGGCCGGATCGTCCGGTCCGCAGCCGACGCCGAATTCGAGAAATACCGGATCGAGGCCGAGGCGGCGCCCGAGGACTGGCGCTCCTGGTTCCGGCTGAGCTGCGCGTACGACGCCGCCGGCGACCGGAAGCGCGCCCGCGCCTCCATGCGTGATGCCGCAAAACTCTTCCGGGGCAACGTTCCGGCTTAGCGGACGGCTTTTACCCCGCCGCGGCCCAACTGGTTCGCCGCGTGCCCCAGCCATTCGAGCGGGCCCCGCCATTTGAGCAGCACAAACACCATGCCAATGATCACCGCGGAGGCGGCGTGGGCGAAATACAGGGCGTCTTCGTTCCAGCCCTCAGGCATCGGCTTGAGGTAGAACGCCGAAACCACCCACACGTGGACGGAATACAGGGTCAGGGTCATGGCGCCCGCGCCCCGGAGGGGCAGCAGCAGGTCCAGGGCCACCCACTCGGCCAGCCTGCCCAACAGCAGGAACGCCCCGATGACTGCTGCGGCCACCGCGGACGTGTGCAGCAGGTCCAGGCTGGTTGCCGAGTGGGGTGCCGCGGATGCCAGCCACCACCACGAACCCTCCTGCGGGATGCCGGTCAGGTTGACCTGCAGAACGCTGCCCAGCGGATAGCCAGGGGAGTTCAATACCTTCTCCAGCGCCGCACGGCCGCCCCAGTCTTCCATCGCCGCAGTGCCTACTGATTTGGCCAGGACAGCAATGAGGGTTCCGCCCACCAGCAGCACCCAGGGCACCAGCGCTTTGTGCAGCATCAGGCGGCCGACGACGAGCCCCACCAGGAGGTAGGAGAGCCACTGGAAGACGGGGTAATATCCTGTCAGGAAGACGTCTGCCAGAAGCCTTCCCGGTGTAGAGAGGTCCTCCCAGGACGGGTTGTGGCCCAGCTTGAGCGGCGGGTTCGCGGCGAGCAGCCACGGACGCAGCAGGTACGCCAGCACGGGGGACACCAGGATCCAGCCGGCCGCCCAGGCGCAAAGCGCCTTCAGCTGCAGGCCCAGGAACGGCAGTATGCACAGGAACAGGACTGCGTAATGGACCAGGATGATGGCCAGGTTTACTTCCAGGCCACCGAGGGAGAGTCCGACGGCGGCAATCACCAGGGCGCGCAGGGCCACGCCGCGCCGGGCGCCGGACAGCTCGGGACCCTGCAGCGGCTTGTGCTTTCCCGTGGATAAGGCAAGGCCCACTCCAGCCAGGACCGCGAACAGGGCGGCCGCCCGGCCCGAAAAGGTCAGGCCGATCCAGGTGGGCGTAAGGTTGGCGTTCGACTCGAAGGTGGGAAGCAGGTGGGTGGCCATCATTCCCAGCAGTGCAAGCCCGCGGGCGGCGTCTATACCGTGCAGCCGTGCCGGGGTGGACCGTCCGGGAGACGTCCTGGTGGACGCGGCGGCATTACGGGAGGTCATGTCCAGATCGTCTCACATCCGCCTGTGGCGGGCCTGTCAAAGAGCTCTTGAATTCGAATATATGTTCGAATACTATGAATCGCATGCAAACGCCATCATCCGGAGCCCCGTCCTCCGGAGTCCCCTTATTCGGTGCTCCAGCACCCGGAGCCCAGGCTTCGGGATCACGCCATGACGGGCCGCTGAAGGCCATGAGCCCCGGCGTGGTCGATTACCTCTTCCGCCAGCTGGTGACCGGAAAGACGTCCGAGGATATCCAGTGGGAGCAGGAGGGCCTCAGCCTTTCCGCACAGCCGGAGGGCGCCGAACTGGCCCGCCGATTGGCCGAGACGGACATCGACGCCCTGACGCCCGTGGAACTGTTCCACTACATGCGGGCCGCCCAACGCCTGGCCACATGGGCGGAAGGGCTCCGCCAAGCAGCCGTGGGCAGGTATTGCCAGCCCGGGCCTGTGTAACCCCGGCATGCCTAGGATGGAGGCGTGACTGACACCCTTCCTGTCTCCGTCATTCAGTACCGTCCGCTGGATGGAGGCATCCCGGTCAACGCTGAGGAGCACGTGCGCCTTATCGAGGACGCTGATGACCATGGCTCCCGGCTGGTGGTTTTCCCGGAGCTTTCCCTGACCGGCTATCGGCTGGATCTCCTCGACAGCCCTGACTCGTGGGTAACACCGGGTGACCACAGGCTCGCGGATGTCCGCGAGATCTGCCGCAGGACGGGGATTACCGCCATCATAGGGGCCGCCCTTCGGGAGGCCGACGGCACCCCGCGGCTGGCATCGCTGGCCGTCCACCCTGATGGGAGTACCGAGACGGCCTTCAAGACCCACCTCCACGGGGATGAGCATGAACTCTTCACGCCCGGAGAGGGGGCCACGCATGTAGAGGTGGACGGGTGGAAGACTGCGCTGGCGATCTGCCTGGATGCCTCGGTGCCCTCGCATTCCGGTGATTCCGCGGCTGCCGGCGCCGACCTCTATTGTGTATCCGCCCTCTACACCAAAAACGAGGAGCACCGTCTTGCCCTCCACCTTGGTGCCCGCGCCATGGACAACCGGATGTTCACGGCGCTGGCGAACCTCGGCGGCACCAGCCCTTTAGGCGATTCATGTGGCCTCAGCGGCTTTTGGGGGCCGGACGGGCTTCCCCTGAAGCAGGCCTCGGGCACCGGTACCGAGATCATTTCATCCGTCCTGCAGCGCAGCCGCCTGAAAAAGTTCCGGCAGTGAACGGCCAAAGCACGGACCCCGGGCACACCGGAAGCCCATATTTGACGTGCATCACGCCCGCCCTATTGTCCTAACCAGCGGTGGACAGGGTAACGTTTTTTCCATGGCTGACACTTCCGCGCACATCCCTGCCCTCGGTACCCTCCTGACCGCAATGGTTACGCCGTTCGCCAAGGACGGTTCAGTTGATTACCAGCAGGCAGCGGAACTGGCCACCAAGCTCGTGGACGACGGCTGCGACGGCCTTGTGGTCACCGGAACCACAGGTGAAACCTCCACCCTCACCGACGAAGAGAACCTCGGCATGTTCCGAGCCGTCAAGGAAGCCGTGGGCGGCCGTGCCGCGATCATCGCCGGTACCGGCACCAACGACACCGCGCACTCGGTGCACCTTTCCCAGCAGGCCGCGGCCCTTGGCGTCGACGGCATCCTGCTGGTGACCCCTTACTACAACAAGCCCAGCCAGTCGGGCCTCCGCGCGCACTTCGAGACCATCGCCTCGGCCGCCGACGTGCCCGTGATGCTCTATGACATTCCCGGCCGGTCCTCCATCGCCATCGAACCCGACACCATGATCCGGCTGGCGCAGCACCCCAACATCGTCGCGGTGAAGGATGCCAAGGCGGACTTTGTCGCGGCCACCCGCGTCATGAGCGAGACGGACCTGCTCTTCTACTCCGGCGATGACGGACTGACCCTGCCCTGGATGGCGCTGGGCGCCGTCGGCCTGGTGGGCGTGACCACCCACGTGGCCACCCGCCGCTTCCGCGAACTCATTGACGCCGTGAATGCGAACGACCTCGGCACCGCCCGGAAGATCAACTTCGAACTCCAGCCGGTAGTGCGCGCAACCATGACCCGTGTCCAGGGTGCCGTGGCGGCCAAACAGATTCTTAAATGGCAGGGAGTCCTGCCCAACTCGATTGTCCGTTTGCCCCTCGTGGAGCCGGACGAAGCCGAGATCGAAACCATCCGCGGGGATTTGGCGGAAGCGGGGCTGGTCTTTTCCTGAAAGCTAAGACCGGCACGCCCTTCCGCCTGGAAAGTAGTGCAATATGACCCAAATCGCCCTGACCGGCCTTGTCACCCCGCCCCGCCTGCCCAACGGCACGTTGCGGATCGTCCCGCTCGGCGGGCTGGGGGAGATCGGCCGGAACATGGCCGTGTTCGAAATCGACGGCAAACTGCTGATCGTTGACTGCGGCGTCCTCTTCCCGGAGGAAACCCAGCCCGGTGTTGACCTGATCCTTCCTGACTTCTCGTACATCGAGAACCGGCTGGATGACATCGTCGCCGTCGTCCTGACCCACGGCCACGAGGACCACATCGGCGCTGTCCCGTACCTGCTGCGGCTCCGCAACGACATCCCGCTGGTGGGCTCGCAGCTGACCCTTGCCCTGATCGAGGCGAAGCTGCAGGAACACCGCATCCGGCCCTACACCCTCACCGTGGAAGAGGGCCAGGTGGAGAAGTTCGGCCCCTTCGAATGCGAGTTCGTAGCCGTCAACCACTCCATCCCTGACGCTTTGGCCGTCTTCATCCGCACCGCAGGCGGTACGGTGCTGCACACGGGCGACTTCAAGATGGACCAGCTTCCGCTCGATGGACGCATCACCGACCTCCGGCACTTTGCCAAGCTCGGCGAAGAGGGCGTTGACCTCTTTATGTCGGACTCCACCAACGCGGACGTCCCGGGTTTCACCACCGCGGAAAAGGAAATCGGCCCCACCCTGGAGCGCCTCTTCGGCCAGGCCACCAAGCGCATCATCGTGGCGTCCTTCTCCTCGCACGTCCACCGGGTCCAGCAGGTCCTGGACGCGGCCGGGAAGCACAACCGCAAGGTCGCGTTTGTTGGCCGTTCCATGGTCCGGAACATGGCGATCGCCGAGAAGCTCGGCTACCTGGATGTTCCGCCGGGCCTGATCGTGGACATCAAGAACATCGACAACCTGCCGGACAACCGCGTGGTGCTCATGTCCACCGGCTCCCAGGGTGAACCGATGGCGGCGCTGTCCCGGATGGCCAACGGCGACCACCGCGTGGTGGTGGGCGACGGCGACACCGTCATCCTGGCCTCCAGCCTCATCCCCGGCAACGAAAACGCCGTCTTCCGCATCATCAACGGCCTGCTGAAACTGGGCGCTGATGTCATCCACAAGGGCAACGCCAAGGTCCACGTCTCCGGCCATGCCGCCGCCGGCGAACTCCTGTACTGCTACAACATCCTTGAGCCGCTGAACGCCATGCCCGTGCACGGCGAAACCCGGCACCTGATTGCCAACGGCAAGATCGCCATCGAGTCCGGTGTTCCGGAAGCCAGCGTGATCCTGGCAGACAACGGCACCGTGATTGACCTGAAGGACCACCGCGCCGATGTGGTGGGACAGGTGGAAGTGGGCTTCGTCTATGTGGACGGATCCAGCGTGGGCGAAATTACCGACGCCGACCTCAAGGACCGCCGCATCCTCGGCGATGAGGGCTTCATCTCGATCATCACCGTCGTCAACCGGACCACCGGCAAGGTAGTCTCCGGACCGGAAATCCACGCCCGCGGCGTGGCCGAGGACGATTCGGTGTTCGATGACATCATCCCCAAGATCAACGCAGCGCTGGAAGAAGCCGTCCTGAACCACGCGGACCACACCAGCCACCAGCTCCAGCAGGTGGTCCGCCGGGTGGTGGGCACGTGGGTCAACCGCAAGCTGCGCCGCCGCCCCATGATCATCCCCGTGGTCCTCGAGGCTTAAGAGCGTCCCGCACCGGCTCCGGCCCGTACTCCGCCACACCGGGAGTGCGGGCCGCAGGTGTTTAACCCATCCTGGGCCACTCCCGTTGAGCAGGGGGGATTCATGGGGCTCCAAATCCCCGGGAAAACGGTGCGGTTCCGGTAGCGTGGCTACCATGGCCACTCGTACTACTTCCGCGCCCAATGGATCCAGCAAGGCCAGTTCCGGCAGCAAATCCGGCGGCCGCGGTTCCGGCTCCACGGCAGCGAAATCTCCGGCCAGGTCCGGACGGGCCGGGAGTTCCGGTACGGCCAGGACACGCCAGCTTCCCGCCGTCGAACAGCACCAGCCCTGGCTGCTCCGCGTCGTGGGCGGAGCATGGCTGGGCATCGGCCATCTCGTGGGCGGGGGAGTGCGGCGCATCGGCCATGACGTCAGCGACCTCCCGGCCGACGAACGCCGCGACGGCGCAGCCCTCTTCAACCTTGCCCTGGGCATCTTCATCGCCACCTTCGCCTGGTGGGGCCTCACCGGCTGGTTCCCGGACGCGGTCTACAGTGTGGTGAACGGGACGTTCGGCTGGATGTCGCTGCTGCTTCCGTTGATGCTCTTTGTCTGCGCATTCCGGCTCTTCCGCCAGCCCTCAGACGGGCGGGGCAACAACCGGGTGGGGATCGGCTTCCTCATCATGACGTTTGCCGGCTGCGGCCTGGCGCACGTCCTAGGCGGACAGCCCACTGTCGCCCAGGGCTTTGACGGTCTGCGCCAGGCCGGCGGGATGCTGGGTTTCCTGGGCGCCTCTCCGCTGGCCGCGATCCATCCCGCCGTGCCGCTGGTGCTCTACGGGCTGCTGGCATTTGTGTCGCTGCTCATCATCACCGCCACCCCGTTCGGTGCCATCCCGCGGCGGCTGCGCGGCGCGTACGAGCACCTGATGGGCATCGACCTCCAGGAGCAGGACGGGAACGGCCACGACCGCAGCTACCTTGAGCGGACGCCGCCTGCGGCGCCCAAAAAGAAGAAGCGCCGCTTCTTCGGCAAGGATGACGAGTCCGACGCCGGCCTGGAGGGTTACGTCGGGGACGAGGCCTTTGAGCATGCCGTCATTGACGACGACGAGCCCGAGCCGCCGCGGCCCGCCCCCGGTGTGCGCCGTCCCACCCAGGCGGAGATCGCCGTCGAAAAGATCAAGGCCGCACAGGGCCTCGGCAGCGCCGCGGCAGCCGGCCAGGACAACGCCACCGAAGCCATCCCCATGGTCACCCCCGGCATGGCAGCCGCCGGCAGCAAGCCGGCCGCCGCACCCACCGTGCCCTCCAACCCGGTGGCTCCCGCGCCGCCGCCCGTCCCCATCCCGCAGCGCACCGAGCAGTTGTCCCTCGCCGGCGACGTAACGTACACGCTCCCGGCGTCGGACTACCTGACGCCCGGTTCCATCCCGAAGGAGCGCACGGAAGCCAATGACGCCGTCGTCGCCGCCCTGACGGACACCCTGCAGCAGTTCAACGTCGATGCCACCGTCACGGGCTTCAGCCGCGGGCCCACGGTCACCCGCTACGAGATCGAACTGGCCCCGGGAACCAAGGTGGAGCGGGTCACCGCGCTGTCCAAGAACATTTCCTACGCCGTGGCGTCCAGCGACGTCCGGATCCTCAGCCCCATACCGGGCAAGTCCGCGATCGGCATCGAGATCCCCAACACGGACCGCGAGACCGTCTCCCTGGGTGACGTGCTCCGCAGCCAGAACGCCCGCCGCACCGACCACCCGATGGTGATGGGCGTGGGCAAGGATGTTGAGGGCGGCTACGTGGTGGCCAACCTGGCCAAGATGCCCCACCTGCTGGTGGCCGGCGCCACCGGTGCCGGTAAGTCCTCCTTCGTCAACTCCATGATCACGTCCATCCTGATGCGCGCCACTCCGGACGAGGTGCGCATGGTGATGGTGGACCCGAAGCGCGTGGAACTCACCGCCTATGAAGGCGTCCCGCACCTCATCACCCCCATCATCACCAACCCCAAGAAAGCCGCCGAAGCCCTCCAGTGGGTGGTCCGCGAGATGGACGCCCGCTACGACGACCTCGCCAACTACGGCTTCAAGCACATCGACGACTTCAACAAGGCTGTCCGCGCCGGCAAGGTTCAGCCGCCGGTGGATTCCAAGCGCGTCATCCGCCCCTACCCCTACCTGCTGGTGATCGTGGACGAACTCGCCGACCTCATGATGGTGGCGCCGCGCGACGTGGAAGACTCGATCGTCCGCATCACCCAGCTGGCACGTGCCGCCGGCATCCACCTCGTCCTGGCCACCCAGCGGCCGTCGGTGGACGTGGTGACCGGCCTGATCAAGGCCAACGTTCCCTCCAGGATGGCGTTCGCCACCTCCTCCGTCACGGACTCCCGCGTGGTCCTTGACCAGCCCGGTGCCGAAAAACTCATCGGCCAGGGCGACGCCCTCTTCCTGCCCATGGGCGCTTCCAAGGCCATGCGTGTCCAAGGCGCGTGGGTCACGGAATCCGAAATCCACAAGGTGGTGGAGCACGTCAAGGGACAGCTCCAGGCCAGCTACCGCGACGACGTCGCGGCGGAGGCGCCCAAGAAGCAGATCGACGACGACATTGGGGACGACCTCGAGGTGCTGCTGCAGGCCACCGAACTGGTGGTCACTACGCAGTTCGGCTCCACATCCATGCTGCAGCGCAAGCTGCGCGTGGGCTTCGCCAAGGCCGGCCGCCTCATGGACCTGCTCGAATCCCGCGGCGTGGTGGGCCCCTCGGAAGGCTCAAAGGCCCGCGACGTGCTGGTGAAACCGGACGATCTCGCCCCCGTCCTGGCCGCCATGAAGGGCCAGGAGGCGCCGGCCGCACCGGATGCGCAGACTGCCGCGCTCAGCGACAACGCCAACGCGAACATCGCCCAGGGCGGGTACGCCGAAGACCTGGTGGCCGCGGACCTGGACCAGCGGAAGCAGAACGTGGAATATTACGACGGCTCCGACTCTCCGCCGGGCGGGTACGACGACGAGGACGGCTCCGAGGACGCATGGTCCCTCACGGGCCGCTAGGCCGGAGACGGTAGCCTAGAAAGGTGACTAGCACAGATGCCACCGCCGCCGGCTCCAGCCGTGCCGGGGTCTGGAACCTTCCCAATATCCTGACCATGCTCCGCATCGCGCTGGTGCCGTTCTTCGTCTGGTTCCTGATCGCCGACGCGCCCGGACTCCACAGCCAGTCCGGGCCCTGGCGCTGGGCGGCGGCTGCCGCGTTCGCCGTCGCGATTTACACTGACAAGCTCGACGGCGACATCGCCAGGAGCCGGAACCTCGTGACCGACTTCGGCAAGATCGCCGACCCCATCGCGGACAAACTGCTCATTGGTTCCGCCCTGGTGATGCTGTCCGTGCTCGGCGAACTGCCCTGGTGGGCCACCCTGGTGATCCTGGTGCGTGAATGGGGCATTACCGCCCTGCGCTTCTTCGTCATCCGCTACGGCGTCATCCCCGCCTCGCGCGGAGGCAAACTCAAAACCGTGGTCCAGACGGCCGCCATCTTCCTGTACCTGCTCCCGCTGGGTGCCATCGCACCGTGGCTCACGTGGGTGGCGTTCGGCGTCATGATGGTGGCCGTGGCCATCACCGTCTGGACGGGCGTCGAATATGTTGTTGAGGCGATGCGCCTGCGCGCCAAGGGGAAAGTGCAACGAACCACGAAGGGCGGGCAGGAACCGGCATGACCAACCAGCAGCATCTTTCGCTTCACCATCTGGCCGAGCAGGCAGTCCGGCAGGCCATGGAGCTCAAACTTACGGTGGCAACAGCGGAATCGCTGACTGCCGGCATGGTGTCCGCGGTCCTGGCCGACACACCCGGCGCCTCCGGAATGCTGCAGGGCGGTGTGGTGGCCTACCAGAACTCCGTCAAGGCGGACGTGCTGAAGGTGTCCGCGGAATTGCTGGCCAACGCCGGATCCGTTGATCATGACGTTGCTGCTGCCATGGCTGAAGGGGCACGCTCGGCCCTTGGCGCGGATATTGGCGTCTCCACCACCGGCGTTGCCGGGCCGGAAGCACATGATGGAAAACCCGTGGGAACGGTGTATATCGGCGTTGCGACGGCAGCGGGAACAAATGCCTTCGAGTATGTGTTTTCAGGGAGCCGGGCAGAGATCCGGGGGCAGGCTTGCGGCGCTGCGCTGGAACTGTTGATTCAGGCTCTGGCGTCCTGAAGTTACCCGGCTGTAAAGTTGGCGGGAACAAAAGCCGGTACCGATTAGTTATTACATTGTGTCGCTTCCGGAGAGCGGAGGCGCCTAGGATGAAAACACCAACGGTTCGCTTCACGGCGGACCGGACTGAACGAGGAGCAAGGCGATACAGATGGTAAAGCAGCCCGTATCCGTAAACGGCGTTGTCCGCTGGAAGGATGTGGGCCTCGCCGATCAGGCTAAGAGCGAACAGAAGGAGCGCAAGATGGTGGTACTTCGTCACGAAATCGGTGATGTCCTGCGCGATGTTCGCCAGCGTCAGGGGCGTACGCTCCGTGAGGTTTCGCACAGCGCCCGAGTCTCCCTGGGTTACCTCAGCGAGGTGGAGCGCGGTCAGAAGGAAGCGTCTTCCGAGCTTCTGTCCTCAATCTGCTCGGCCCTGGATGTCCCGTTGTCCAGCATGCTCCGGGAGGTCAGTGACCGCGTGGCAGTAGCCGAAGGCGTAGCTGTCCCGGACACCGTACCGCAGGAATTCTCCCAGCGTTACGGACGCGACCTTGAGCGCGATCTCAACAACGAACTCAACGATGAACTTTCAACCGGCCTCCTCTCCGGCGCCCGGTAAGGACTGATCCACCACACGGTGGCATCCTGCACGGAAAGCCCCCGGCATCCGCCGGGGGCTTTTTCGTGTTTCCGGGCACTTTTCCAGGTGCCGGCGCCAGCCTTTGCCCGCCCGCGTGTATGTCGTTTGGGCCTAGATGTCGTGCGGGAAACCGTCACGTTCGTAGGTGGCGTTGAGCTTGGCCATAAACCGGGCAAGCTCCTGCAAGTCCTCCACAGGCCATTCACCCAGCCGCTCCCGAAAGACCTCCCGGCGCGCGTCCTGGACCTGGTGCATCTTTTCCTCGCCCTTGGGAGTGAGCCGGATGGCCTGCGCGCGTCCGTCCAGCGGGTCCGCTTCCTTGGAGACCAGCCCGATGCTTTCGAGGAACGCAATCTGCCGGCTGACGCTCGGCTTGCCCACGCCAATGTTCATTGCCAGATCGGTGAGGCGGATGGGGCCTTCCCTGCGGATCACTGTCAGCAAACCATAGGCAGCCGGCTCCATGTCCGGATGGACCTGGCGGGAGAGCTGGTTGGAGATGGCCCGTGCGCGCCGCCAGAAGAGGCTGATCTGGTGTTCGACGTTCTGCAGTGCGGCATCCACCAGGTGATCGTCGTCGCGGCCAGCGGGGGTCGGGGCGGCAGGGGAGTTGCTCATGGCAACAATTCTAGGGTCCGGGATCATGAGAGACTCAACAGGTGCGAATCAGCGATTATTGGCGACTTATGGATGATGAATTTGGCGCCGGCTACTCGCGGGTCCTTAGCAGCACCCTTGTCCTCGCCGGGGTGGGCGACCGCACCGCGGACCAGGCGCTGGCTGCCGGTGTGGAGCCCCGCAAGGTCTGGCTGGCGGTCTGTGATGTCCAGGACGTTCCCGCCGAGCGCCGGCTTGGCCGGGACGTCAAGCCCCGCGTCGAATAGGCCCAATCCTTCGGGACACGCCGGACTATTGTTCGAATACCTGTTCGGGTAAAGCTATGCTTTTCCTAGCGGGTTATCCACATAGCCGCCGTCCTCAGGCCGGAATGTCAGTGGGTCCCATTAGCGTCAGAGATGACCAATAAACGGCCGCTGAGGCCACTCCAAAGCGAGAAAGCATTAGAGGTGTGAACCATGGCGGCAGCCCCGGATCGTGCAAAAGCGCTCGAAGCAGCGCTGGCCCAGATCGACAAGCAGTTCGGTAAAGGCTCAGTCATGCGGCTCGGCGACGAAGTCCGGGCCCCCATCGAGGTCATCCCCACCGGTTCCATTGCCCTGGACGTGGCACTGGGAATTGGCGGGCTTCCCCGCGGCCGCGTGGTGGAGATCTACGGTCCGGAATCCTCCGGTAAAACCACCGTGGCACTGCACGCCGTGGCCAACGCCCAGCGCCTGGGCGGCATCGCCGCCTTCATCGACGCCGAGCACGCCCTGGACCCCGAGTACGCCGCCAAGCTCGGCGTGGACACGGACGCGCTCCTGGTCTCACAGCCGGACACGGGCGAGCAGGCGCTGGAGATCATGGACATGCTGGTCGGTTCAGGCTCCCTGGATGTCATCGTCATCGACTCCGTTGCCGCGCTGGTGCCCCGAGCCGAAATCGAGGGCGACATGGGTGACAGCCACGTGGGCCTCCAGGCCCGGCTGATGAGCCAGGCCCTGCGTAAGATCACCGGCCGCCTGAGCCAGACCAAAACCACGGCGATCTTCATCAACCAGCTCCGCGAAAAGATCGGCGTCTTCTTCGGTTCCCCCGAAACCACCACCGGTGGTAAGGCCCTGAAGTTCTATGCCTCCATCCGTATCGACGTCCGCCGCATCCAGACCCTCAAGGAGGGCGCGGATTCGGTCGGTAACCGTACCAAGGCCAAGATCGTCAAGAACAAGATGGCCCCGCCCTTCAAGGTGGCCGAGTTCGACATCATCTACGGCCAGGGCATCTCCCGCGAGGGCGGCATCATTGACATGGGTGTCGAGCACGGAATCATCAAGAAGTCCGGTTCCTGGTTCACCTACGACGGCGACCAGCTGGGCCAGGGTATGGAGAACTCGCGCCGGTTCCTCCGCGACAACCCGGAACTGGCCGCCGAGCTGGAGCGCCTGATCAAGGAAAAGCTCGGCGTTGGCGTGAAGCCGGCAGAGGCCGAGTCGAAGGATTCCCCGAAGCTGAAAGCCGTAGACGGGTTCTAACCGTTGAGCGGTACTGACAGTGCGCGTCCCCGCCGGTCCCGGACCGGCGGGCGGCGCGCCTCCTTTACTGATGCTTTCCAGGACGGGCCCGACGCCGGCTCTCCCGTCGCGGAGGACGCTGAGCCTGACCCCTTTTCCGTTGCCAGGAATATCGTTTACCGGCAGCTGACAGCCTCGGCGAAAAGCAGGCTTCAACTGGCCCGCAAGCTTGCCGAGCGGAACATCCCGGAGCACGTTGCCGAGGAAGTCCTGGATAAGTTCGAGGAAGCACGCCTCATCAACGACGCCGATTTCGCCGAGATGTGGGTGCGGAACCGGTCGCAGACCCGCAAACTGGCAAAGGGCGCCCTCCGGCGGGAGCTGTCGGAAAAGGGCGTGGACCAGGAAACGGCGGCGGCGGCCCTGGAACAGATCTCGGACGCCGATGAAGAGGCTGCCGCGAGGAGCCTGGTGGAGCGGAAGCTCCGGCCTGGCACCGATTTGGCAGACCCGGCAGAACGTGACAAAACCACGCGCCGGCTGGCGTCCATGCTGGCGCGGAAGGGCTACCAGCCATCGCAGGCCTTCCGGATTGTCTCCGAGGTTCTTGACCAAGCGGCTGCTTCCGACGCCTGAGCTTTCACCCGTTACCCTTAACAGGTGAGTTTGACCATTCCTTCCCCCCTTTCCGGCACCAACGCCCCTTCGGATCCCAGTGCTGCGGCGCGCCCTGACGCGGCCCTGGAAACCGGCGGCCAGAAGCCACGCACCTACGAGGTCCGTACCTTCGGCTGCCAGATGAACGTGCACGATTCCGAGCGTATGGCCGGAATGCTGGAAGCCGCAGGGTACGTGCCCGTGGATGGCGGGCAGGCCGACGTCGTGGTCTTCAACACGTGCGCCGTGCGGGAAAACGCCGACAACAAGCTCTACGGAAACCTCGGCATCCTTGCCCCCGTGAAAGCGGCCAACCCGGGGATGCAGATCGCGGTGGGCGGATGCCTGGCGCAGAAGGACCGCGAAACGATTCTGAAGAAGGCGCCCTGGGTGGACGCAGTGTTTGGCACCCACAACGTCGGTGCCCTGCCTGCCCTGCTGGAGCGGGCCCGGCACAACCACGAAGCCCAGCTGGAAATCCTTGAGTCCTTGGACGTTTTCCCGTCCACGCTTCCCACCAAGCGCGACTCCGTGTACTCGGGCTGGGTCTCGATTTCAGTGGGCTGCAACAACACCTGCACGTTCTGCATCGTTCCAGCCCTGCGCGGCAAGGAGAAGGACCGCCGCCCCGGCGACATCCTCGCGGAGATCCAGGCCCTGGTTGACGACGGCGCCATCGAAGTCACCCTCCTGGGCCAGAACGTGAATTCCTACGGCGTGGAGTTCGGCGACCGGCAGGCCTTCTCCAAACTCCTGCGCGCCTGTGGCGACATTGAGGGACTCGAACGGGTGCGTTTCACCAGCCCGCACCCAGCCGCCTTCACGGATGATGTTATCGACGCCATGGCCGATACACCGAACGTTATGCCGCAGCTGCACATGCCCCTGCAGTCGGGCTCCGACAAAGTCCTGCGCGACATGAAACGCTCCTACCGGTCCACCAAGTTCCTCGGCATCCTGGACAAGGTCCGGGAAAAGATACCCCACGCCGCCATCTCCACCGACATCATCGTTGGCTTCCCCGGTGAAACTGAAGAGGACTTCCAGGCAACCCTGGACGTAGTGGAAAAGTCCCGCTTCGCCACGGCCTTCACGTTCCAGTACTCCAAGCGACCCGGAACCCCTGCCGCCGATTTGCCGGACCAGCTGCCCAAAGCAGTGGTGCAGGAACGGTTCGAACGGCTCACTGCCCTGCAGGACCGCATCGCCGCCGAGGAAAACCGGAAGCAGCTCGGCCGCAGGGTGGAGGTTATGGTCACCGCACAGTCGGGCCGTAAGGCAGGTGAAACCCACCGCCTCTCGGGCCGGTCCCGGGACCAGCGCCTGGTGCACTTCTCCGTACCCGAGGGAGCGGCGGCACCGCGTCCGGGCGATCTCGTCACGGTCACCATCACCGAGGCTGCCGCCTTCCACCTCGTGGCCGATCCCACCCCTGAGGACTACAGCCTCCGCCGCTCCCGCGCCGGCGACGCCTGGGACAGGTCCCAGGCCGACTCCTGCGGCGTTCCCGCCCCGGGCAGCGGCAACGGCAATGGCCGGACCGGCGTTTCCTTGGGCATGCCCTCGCTGCCTGTGCGCACCCGCTGACGGTGGGCGCCCAGCCCGTTATCGCCGTCGTCGGTCCCACCGGCTCAGGCAAGTCAGACCTTGCCGTCAACCTGGCGCTCGGACTCGATGGCGAAGTCATCAACGCCGATGCCATGCAGTTCTACCGGGGCATGGACATCGGGACGGCGAAAATCAGCCTGGCCGAACGCAGGGGAGTACCGCACCACCTCCTGGACATCCTGGACGTGACCCAGGAGGCCAGCGTCTCCCAGTTCCAGGAGCAGGCGCGGGCAGCCATCACGGACATCCACTCACGCGGGAAACGCGCCATTCTGGTTGGCGGTTCCGGGCTTTATGTGCGGGCCGCCCTGGACGTCCTGGAATTCCCAGGAACCGACCCTGCGTTGCGGCAGCGGCTCGAGGACGACCTGGCGGCCCAAGGGGCCGGGGCGCTGCTCGCCCGGCTCCAGGCCGTGGATCCTGTGTCCGCAGGCCGGCTCTCCGACAGCAGGCGCATCATCCGCGCGCTTGAGGTCCATGAGCTCACAGGACGCCCGTTCAGTTCCTTTATGCCCCAGCGGGAGTACTTCCAGCCTGCCGTGCAGATCGGGCTCAGCGTTGACCGCGAACAGTTGCGCGAGCGGCTGGCCCTTCGTGTGCACCGGATGGTGGACAACGGCCTGCTCGCCGAGGTGGAGCGGCTGGAGGCCCAAGGCCTGCGGCGGGGTAAAACAGCGCCCCGGGCCTTGGGCTATGCGCAGTTCCTGCAGGTGCTCGACGGCGCAGCAACAGTCCCCGAGGCCGCCGAAGAAACCATCGTGGCCACCCGGCAGTTCGCCCGGCGCCAGCTCACCTGGTTCCGCGCCGATCCGCGCATCAACTGGCTGGACTGGCAGGATCCCGCGCTGACCTCCCGCGCGGCCTCGTTCTGCGGCTAAGGGACTCTGCTCGCAGCTAGCCCAGGTTTCGGGCCAGCCCCACCCGGCCGGTACCCTTGACAGCATGAACGCAACCCTTGCTGAGACAACAGAGCACGCCTTCCGCACACTGGGCGGGCTGCGCTTCTCCAAGGGCCACGGCACCGGCAATGATTTTGTCCTCGTTGCCGATCCCGAGGGCGGGCACACCATCGCCCCTGAGCAGGTGGCGGCCCTGTGCGACCGCCACCGCGGAATCGGCGGCGACGGCCTGATCCGGGCAGTCCCGTCCCGTTTCCTTCCCGAAGGCAGGGAGTTGCTGGCTGCCGCCCCTGACGCCGAATGGTTTATGGATTACCGCAACGGGGACGGGTCGCTGTCCGAGATGTGCGGCAACGGTGTCCGCGTTTTTGTGCACTTTCTGCGCGCGGAGGGCCTGGTTGATCTGCCCGACGGCGGTGCGCTCACCATCGGCACTCGTGCCGGTATAAAAACCGTCGTGCGCACAGGCGACGATTACGCCGTCGACATGGGTCCATGGGAGTTCATTTTCCCCGGCGAGGCCACAGCCAAGGCGATGGATTCGCTCGTCACCGCCGACGGGCTGGAAGTTCCGCGGCCCGCGCTGTCCGTGAGCATGGGCAACCCGCACACCGTAGTTGCCCTGGCCGAGCTTTCGGAACTGGCAGGGACCCGGCTGTACACCGCCCCCGTGGTGGACCCGGTGCCCGCCAACGGCACCAACGTGGAGTTCGTTGTTCCCTCCGAACCCCTGGTGCACGACGGCATCGGCTCCATCACCATGCGCGTCCACGAACGCGGCGTGGGGGAGACCCAGTCCTGTGGCACGGGAGCCTGCGCGGCTGCCGTGGCCATCCGGCACTGGGCAGGAGCGGAAGCGCCGGACACCTGGCGCGTTCACGTCCCCGGGGGCGTAGTGGGCGTGAAGTTCTTCGCCGGCCCCGGCGGCCAGGAACACGTGGAGCTCAGCGGGCCCGCCGTTATTGTGGCATCAGGGACGCTTTCCTGACTTTCAGGATCCTGAACGACTTGGAGGTGGACTCCCGGCTTACGGCAAAGGAAGCATCCAGTTCTGCCGCCAGCCAGCGCTGCAGCGAGTCCGAGCCCAGGTTCTTTTGCACCACCAGCCACGCCGTTCCACCCGGAGCCAAACGGGGCAGCCACAGCGTCAGCAGGGAGTGCAGTTCATCCTTGCCGATCCGGATGGGCGGATTGGACCAGATGGTGTCGAACCGCACCTCAGGATCCACAGCCTCGGGCGTGCTGGCCACCACATTGGACAGCCCCAGTGCCGCCGCGTTCTCGCTGGTCAGGGCGATACAGCGTTCGTTGACGTCCACCGCGTAAACGGTCGAATGCGGCGCGCGCAGGGCCATGGTCAGCGCGATCGGGCCCCAGCCGCAGCCGATATCCAGCAGGTTGCCGGTAGGCGAAGGGGCAGGAACCTCTGCGAGGAGCACCGCCGTGCCCTTGTCGATGCCGTCCGGACTGAAGATGCCGCTTGAAGTCTGCAGCCTGCGTGTTTCCCCTGCCAGTTCCACCGTGAGCGGCTTGCGGGTAAACGGGCCGGCGGGGGATGGACTGAAATAGTGAGCGGACTCCATAACTGGCCAGAGTAGTTCCCCTTGCAGCGTAATGGGAAACCGCACATGGGACGGCTCTGTTAGGGTAGAAGGCATGTTCCTGATCTTCGAGTAGCCGGCACGGGCCACGCCCGTCCCGAAGAAACTGTCCCACAGCGATGCAGGCGTTTCCGCCTTCCGCACATGTGCACCGGACCACGCCCACGCGTTCGCTCCGGCCGCCGGACAATACTCGAAAGTCAGCCACCTGCTGTCCCTTTCGCCGCTGCTCCGGCGCCTTCCCCTTCGCCGCCTCACGGGAGGCGGCCCACCCGCCGGGCTGCATGCCGCCCGGTGAGACAAACCAGGAGAACTGCATGACCGCAGGCCGTCAGCCCAGCGCGAATACTTCCCCAATCACCAGCAATCGGCACTATTCTGGAAATGCCGAACCTTCAAAGGAGACCATGACCAGCCAGCCCAACACCGGATCCGATCCAGCCGCCCAGGACATGAGCCCTGAGGAAATCCAGGCCGTGATCGACCGGATTCTCTCCAAGGACGTACCGGCCAAGACCCTCAGCACGCCAGGCGCAACGCCGCGCGGCGACGGGAAAGCGGTACTGGGCAAAGCCCAGGCGATTTCCCGCCTGGATGAAGAACATACAAGCTACGACGGCGACCAGCAGGATCTTGAGGAACGCCGGGCACTGCGCCGCACGGCAGGCCTGTCCACCGAACTCGAAGACGTCACCGAAGTCGAATACCGGCAGCTGCGGCTCGAACGCGTGGTCCTGGCAGGGCTGTGGTCCGAAGGCACCCTAGCCGACGCGGAAAACTCGCTGCGCGAGCTCGCTGCCCTGGCCGAAACCGCCGGCTCAGAGGTTCTCGACGGCCTGGTGCAGCGCCGCGACAAGCCGGACCCGGGAACGTTCCTGGGCTCGGGAAAGGCGCTGGAGCTGAAGGACATCGTGTTGTCCACCGGCGCCGATACCGTGGTGGTGGACGCCGAACTGGCCCCGTCCCAGCGGCGTGGCCTTGAGGACATCGTCAAGGTCAAGGTCATCGACCGGACGGCGCTCATCCTGGACATTTTCGCCCAGCACGCCAAGAGCCGGGAAGGCAAGGCCCAGGTGGAGCTGGCGCAGCTCGAGTACCTGCTGCCGCGCCTGCGCGGCTGGGGCGAGTCGATGTCCCGCCAGGCCGGTGGCCAGGTGGGCGGTGCTGCAGCCGGTATGGGTTCGCGCGGTCCCGGTGAAACCAAGATCGAACTGGACCGCCGGAGGATCCGCACGCGGATGGCCAAACTGCGGCGGGAGATCGCCGCGATGAAGCCGGCCCGTGAGACCAAACGCGCCAACCGCCGTCGTAATGAGGTGCCCTCGGTGGCCATTGCCGGGTACACCAACGCCGGCAAGTCCTCCCTGCTGAACCGCCTGACGGACGCCGGGGTGCTGGTGGAGAACGCGTTGTTCGCCACGCTGGATCCCACGGTCCGGAAGGCCGAAACTGCTGACGGCCTCGGCTACACGCTGGCCGACACGGTCGGTTTTGTCCGGTCGCTGCCCACGCAGCTGGTGGAGGCCTTCCGCTCCACACTGGAGGAAGTGGCTGACTCTGACCTGATCCTCCACGTGGTGGACGTTTCGCACCCGGACCCCGAGGGCCAGATCGCGGCAGTCCGCAAGGTCTTCAGCGAAGTGGACGCCCGCAAGGTGCCCGAAATCATCGTGCTGAACAAAGCCGACGCCGCGGATCCATTTGTGGTGGAACGGCTCAAGCAGCGCGAACCCCGGCACGTGGTGGTTTCCGCCCGCACTGGGGAAGGCATTCCCGAGCTGCTGCAGGCCATCAGCGAGGCCATCCCGCGGCCGTCCGTCAAGCTTGACCTGCTGATCCCGTACGACCGGGGAGACCTCGTCAGCAAGCTGCACGAATCGGACGCCGAGATCATCAGCGTCGACCACGATGAAGCCGGTACCCGGGCAGTAGTCAAAGTCCGGGAAGGCCTGGCGGCTGAACTGGAATCCTTCGTCACCCATGACTGAGGCCGTGGCTGACGAAGCCACAACCACGCCCGGCGAGCAGTTCGTGATCGAGCTGCTCGACCGGGCGGTTGCGGGCATGGGCGGGCAAAGCCGCAGCGGCCAGCACGAGATGGCCAGGCAGGTTGCACGGGCCATCGAAACAGGCGACCACCTCCTCGTCCAGGCAGGCACGGGCACGGGAAAGTCGCTGGCATACCTGATACCGCTGATCGCGCATGCCCTGGAAAGCGACAAGCCCGCCCTGGTGTCCACTGCAACGCTTGCCCTGCAGACCCAGATCGTTGGCAGGGACCTGCCCAGGCTCCTG
This sequence comes from Pseudarthrobacter sp. B4EP4b, assembly GCF_006680095.1. NCBI lineage: Bacteria > Bacillati > Actinomycetota > Actinomycetes > Micrococcales > Micrococcaceae > Pseudarthrobacter > Pseudarthrobacter sp. B4EP4b. The sequence goes on from NZ_VHIJ01000050.1 coordinate 27,534, forward strand.
AAAACCATCACCCCCGCCCTGGACCGGCCCGTCAAAGTGGCGCTGGTCAAAGGCAGGTCCAACTACGTGTGCCTGCACAAACTCGAAGGGGGTTTTCCCTCCGAGGAGCCCGCCGAGGGGCAGCTGTTCTCCCTGGGGGAGGACACCAGCGTGCCGCACTTTGCGGCGGCCGTAGGCGGTCCTTCCTCCCAGCTGGGCAAGGAAGTGGTCCGGCTGCGGGAGTGGGCGGAGAAAACCACCACCGGCGACCGGGATGAGCTCCTGCCCGGCGTCACCGACCGCGCCTGGCGGCAGGTCTCCGTCACGTCCATGGAATGCCTGGGAGCGCAGAAATGCCCGATGGCGGCGGAATGCTTCAGCGAACTGGCCCGCCAGAATGCCGCCGAAGCCGACGTTGTGGTCACCAACCATGCCATGCTCGCGGTCAGCGCCTTCGAAGGACTGGCCGTGCTGCCTGAGTACGACGTGGTGGTTGTTGACGAGGCCCATGAACTCCAGGACAGGGTGACGGGTGCTGTCTCCGGGCAGCTTTCGGTGGCCATGGTCCACGCCGCTGCGGCCGGCGCCCGCAAGCACACCGCCATTACCGTGGACGCCCTCAATGCCGCCGCCGCAAACCTGGAGGTGGCTCTGGCTGGCGTCCCCAACGGGCTGCTGCCGAACGGTCTGAACGACGAGCAGCTGGACTGCGTTGACCAGCTGCGTGAGGCCTGCCGGGCCGCCCTGTCTGATTCCAAGGGGGACAGCAGTACAACGGCCGACGGCGGGCGGCAGCTTGCGCGCTCCCGCTTGATGCTCATCCTGGAACTTTGTGAACGCCTCCTGGCAGCCCGGGAGAACAGGGAAGTGGTGTGGTTCTCCCGCGCCAGCTCCTTTGATCCGCAACAGGGATATTCGCAGCCGGATGAAACGGCTCCTGCGCTGATCAACGTTGCTCCGTTGTCCGTAGCCGGGCGGCTGCGTGAGGGCCTGTTCGAAGGGCACACGGTGGTGCTGACGTCTGCAACGCTCGCCATCGGCTCGGCATTTGAGCCCGCAGCGGGCGGCTTGGGCCTCGTGGGTGAGGGCGCACCCAGCTGGACCGGCGTTGATGTGGGATCGCCCTTCGACTACCCCAAACAGGGCATCCTCTACGTCGCGGGCCACCTTCCCAAGCCTGGCCGCGGAGTTTCCCCGGAGGCACTGGCCGAACTCGAAGCACTCATCCGGGCGTCCAACGGCGGTGCGCTCTGCCTGTTTTCGTCCCGGCGCGCGGCGGAGGAAGCGGCCGACGCGCTGCGGCCGAAGCTGGGGATGACCATCCTCTGCCAGGGCGACTCCACCATGACGGCGCTGGTGAAGCAGTTCGCAGACGAACCCGATACCTGCCTGTTCGGCACCATGTCGCTGTGGCAGGGCGTGGATGTTCCTGGCGGGGCCTGCCGGCTGGTGGTCATCGACCGGATTCCGTTCCCCCGCCCCGATGACCCCCTGATGACCGCACGGTCCCGTGCTGTGGCGCAAGCCGGCGGCAACGGCTTTATGTCTGTCTCGGCCACGCACGCTGCGATCCGACTGGCACAGGGAGCCGGACGCCTGATCCGCTCCACCGGGGACAAAGGCGTGGTGGCAGTGCTGGATTCCAGGCTTGCCACTGAACGGTACGCGGGATTCCTTCGCGGGGCCCTGCCGCCCTTCTGGCCAACCACGGACCGGAAGACGGCGATTGCGGCCCTCGAACGGCTGGCAGGGGAGAACGCCTGACGGCAGCACCTTCACTTTGCCGGCAGCGCCTTCGCGCTGCCGGCAACGGGCTGATATCGCTGTTTAGCTGATGCCGCTGCCTAGAGCGAGCGGAGTACTGAGACGACCTTGCCCATGATGGTGGCGTGGTCGCCCAGGATGGGTTCGTACTGGGTGTTCTGCGGCAGCAGCCACGTGTGGCCATCACGCTGGCGGAAGGTCTTGACCGTGGCTTCGTCGTCCAGCAATGCCGCGACGATATCGCCATTCGCGGCGTCCGCCTGGCGGCGCACCACTACCCAGTCGCCGTCGCAGATTGCGGCGTCCACCATCGAATCGCCAGCCACCTTGAGCATAAACAGTTCCCCCTGGCCCACCAGCTGCCGGGGGAGCGCCAGGACATCCTCCACCACCTGGTCGGCAAGTATAGGACCGCCGGCGGCGATCCGGCCCACGAGGGGAACCATGGCAGTGTCCATGGCGGTGGGAAGTTGGGTCACTGTGGCGCTGGTGCCCGGCAAGAGGGCGGACGGCTCCGATGCCGGCTTGGGGGCACCCCCGTCAAGCGTCAGGGGCATCAGCACCTCCATGGCGCGGGGCCTTTTCGGGTCGCGGCGGAGGTAGCCGAGTTTTTCCAGCTGCGACAGCTGGTGGGTGACGCTGGAGAGGCTGGCCAGGCCCACGGTATCGCCGATTTCCCGCATGGACGGCGGATAGCCGTTGTCATTAACCGAGCGCTGGATGGTTTCGAGGATTTTCTTCTGCCGCGGCGTCAGGCCCTTGGCGGTCTTCTTCGGTTGGGAGGTTGCCCTGCCCCCGGCGGCTGCTGCTGCCATATTCGCCAATGCCTTTCAGTTTGCCCCGGCATTTCGGCCCGGACCCGGAGTAGCCGCCGTAATTGTCAGACCCTGCTGATCAACTTCAGAGGTGGTTGTTCTTGTCTTCAAAGCTAGGCCAGCCACATGGCATTTTCAAACATTTGTTCTAGCGAGTCTCGACATTATTCGTTGATAAGTGCTAAAACAGAGAAAGCAAAGTTCGAACATTTGTTCTACTCCGCGTGAAGCCATTCGAAGATCCGGATCAGTTCCGGGCGCATCGGGGGCAGCTGGGAAGGACATCGGGCAGCACGGTCAGGTCCAGGAGGGCTCAGTTCATGTCAGCTACATCCGCTTCACAGGGTTCACGTCCGCAGCTTCTTTCGGTGCATCAACTGATGTCGCAGCCGGTCCGCCGGCAGCCCGATCGTCCCGCGCCCCAGCCGCCGCTGCGGCTCACCCGCCGCGGGAAGGTGGTTCTGATCGGCATCCCCCTGGTGCTGCTGGCGGCTCTGCTGCTCTCCCTGGCAGGCTTCTTCAACTCGCCGGCCAAGGCCTCGGATTCCGCCGCAGACCTTTCCATTACCCCCACGGTCACCGTCACCGTGCAGCCGGGCCAGTCGCTGTGGGCCATTGCCGGAACCGTTGACCCGGAGCGGGATGCGCGGGATGTGGTGGCGGACATCGTGCAGCTCAACAACCTGAGCGCCGGAGCGGTGCACCCCGGGCAGCAGCTCTACGTGCCCACGCGCTAGCTGCACGCTGAGCGCGAACAGGGCGCTGTCACATTTTCCGGTCTCCTGCACGGGCACTAAACTGTTCAGGTGAATGACCAGCTAGAGCGCCTGAACCGGCTTCCCCTCCGCAACAACCTTCGTGGGTTGACCCCTTACGGTGCGCCCCAGCTGGATGTCCCCATCCTCCTCAATGTCAACGAGAACACCCATGGCGTTCCCGCGGACGTCCGCGCGGCCATCAGCGCCGCAGTAACGGAAGCTGCCGCAGGCCTGAACCGCTACCCGGACCGGGAATTTACCGAGCTGCGCAAGGCCCTGGCGGAGTACTTGGGGCACGGGCTGGATGAGTCGAACGTCTGGGCGGCCAACGGCTCCAACGAGGTTCTCCAGCAGATCCTCCAGGCTTTCGGCGGACCCGGCCGCACGGCACTGGGCTTCCCGCCCACGTACTCCATGTACCCGCTGCTGGCCAGTGGCACGGACACCGAATACATCGTGGGTGACCGGGCGGAGGGCTACGGCCTCAGCGCGGAATCGGCCGCCCTGCAGGTCAAGGAACTGCAACCCAATATTGTTTTCCTTTGCTCTCCAAACAACCCCACTGGAACCGGCCTTGGGCTCGACGTGGTGGAGGCGGTGTACGAGGCCGGCGAAGCCAGCCAGACGATTGTCATTGTGGACGAGGCGTACCATGAGTTCGCCCACGACGGAACGCCCAGCGCTCTCACCCTCCTGCCAGGCCGCGAACGGCTGATTGTCTCGCGCACCATGAGCAAGGCCTTCGCCTTGGCGGGGGCGCGCCTCGGCTACATGGCCGCGGCACCGGAAGTCACCGATGCCCTGCGCCTGGTCCGGCTGCCGTACCACCTGTCCGCCATCACCCAGGCCACCGCGCTGGCAGCCCTTCAGCACCGCGAGGCCCTGATGGCGGACGTTGAGGACATCAAAGAACAGCGCGACAGGATCGTGGTGGAGCTGACCAGGATGGGCCTGAAGCCCGCCGCCTCGGACTCCAACTACGTGTTCTTCGGCGGGCTCGAGAACCCGCACCAGGTCTGGCAGGAGCTGCTCGAGGCCGGTGTGTTGATCCGCGACGTCGGGATCCCGGGTCACCTTCGCGTCACCGCGGGCACTGAGGCCGAAACCACAGCGTTCCTCACGTCGCTGGAAAGCATCCTTGCCGGCCAGTCGAAGCTTCCCGCCTAGACTGGAAGTATTGGCGCTGGGCGCCCTGAACCACTCCTTCTTCCCAAAGGACACTTGACCATGAGTTCCACCGGATCCACTGCGGCCAGGACGGCGCGCATGGAGCGTGCCACCAGCGAGTCCTCCGTGCTCGTGGAGATCAACCTCGACGGTACCGGCGTATCGGACATCGACACCTCAGTGCCGTTCTATGACCACATGCTCACCGCGCTGTGCAAGCACTCGCTCATCGACCTCACGGTCAAGGCCACCGGCGACACCCACATCGACGTCCACCACACCGTGGAGGACGTTGCCATCACCTTTGGTGAAGTACTGCGGACCGCCCTGGGCAACAAAGCGGGAATCCGCCGCTTCGGCGAAGCCACCGTGCCCCTGGATGAAGCGCTGGCCCACGCCGTCGTCGACGTCTCCGGCCGCCCGTACCTGGTGCACGGAGGCGAACCCGCAGGCCAGGAATACCACCTGATCGGCGGGCACTTCACCGGCTCGCTGACACGCCACGTCTTTGAAGCCATCACCCTGCACGCCGGGATCTGCCTCCACATGAACGTGATCGCCGGCAGGGATCCGCACCACATCGTCGAAGCCCAGTTCAAGGCCTTCGCCCGCGCCCTCCGCGCTGCCGTTGAATCCGATCCCCGCGTCGAAGGCATTCCCTCCACCAAGGGCGCGCTATGAGCGGCCAGGTCCTGCGCGACGGCGCCATCATCGATCCGGCAGCTTCACAGAAGCTGCCGTCCCCCGAGGGGAAGCCCACCGTCACGGTGCTGGACTACGGTTCGGGAAACGTTCGCTCTGCAGTCCGTGCCCTGGAGCGCGCGGGCGCCGAGGTAATCCTCAGCTCCAAGCCCGAGGATGTCCTGAACGCTGACGGCCTGGTGGTTCCCGGCGTCGGCGCTTTTGAAACAGTGATGCGTGAGCTCAAGGCTGTGGACGGCATCCGCCTCATCGGCCGCCGCGTCGCCGGCGGCCGCCCGGTCCTGGGCATCTGCGTAGGCCTCCAGGTGCTGTTCGAAGCCGGTGTGGAACACGGCACCGAAGCCGAAGGCATCGGCGAATGGCCCGGCAAAGTGGAACTCCTTCCCGCAGATGTTGTTCCCCACATGGGCTGGAACACAGTCAAGGTGCCGGAGGGCTCAAAGCTCTTTGCCGGCGTCGAAAACGAGCGGTTCTACTTCGTGCACTCCTATGGGGTGCAGGAATGGAACTTCGATATCATCCAGCCGCGGATGGCCCCGCCCCTGGTCACCTGGTCCGAGCATGGCGCCCCGTTCATCGCCGCCGTCGAGAACGGCCCGCTCTGCGCCACCCAGTTCCACCCGGAAAAGTCCGGCGACGCCGGTGCGCAGCTCCTGCGCAACTGGGTGGACGCCCTGCGCCGGCCGGCTGAGGCAGGCAACGCAGGAGCAAGCAGCACGGACGCAGCCGCCGCAGACTCAGGCGATCGGGCGCCGGATGCCGAAGAGACCGCCGGCGGCGGCGCCTAGTGTGGTCTGTCCTGCTGATGGGCCTCGCCGGCCTGCTCATTGGCGGCGGCATCTCGTTCCGGCAGCAGCACAAACCGCTCTGGACCCAGGTTTCCTTCTACGTCCTGGCGGGCATGGCACTGCTGGCCGCCTATCTGCTGACGCTGCCGGCCAACTAGCCAGACCCTGACCCGTTCCCCCAACTTTCGAGGATTTTTGATGAACACCGCTACCGACCTGCCGGTCCTTGAACTGCTGCCCGCCGTCGACGTCGTCAACGGCCAGGCCGTCCGGCTGGTCCAGGGCGAAGCCGGCAGTGAAACAAGCTACGGAACCCCGCTGGAAGCGGCACTGAACTGGCAGCAGCAGGGCGCGGAGTGGGTCCATCTGGTGGACCTGGACGCCGCCTTCGGCCGCGGCTCCAACGCGGAGCTGCTGCGCGAAGTAGTGGGCAGGCTGGACATCAAGGTGGAACTCTCCGGCGGCCTCCGCGATGACGCAACACTCGAAGCCGCCCTGGACCTGGGCGTGGCGCGCGTCAACCTTGGTACGGCAGCACTGGAAAACCCCGAATGGACCCAGCGGGCCATCGAACGCTTCGGTGACAAGATCGCCGTCGGCCTCGATGTCCGCGGAACCACCTTGGCAGGCCGCGGCTGGACCAAGGAAGGCGGGGACCTCTGGGACGTGCTCGGCCGGCTCGAAGAGGCGGGGTGCTCTCGCTATGTGGTCACCGACGTGACCAAGGACGGGACCCTGCAGGGACCCAACGTGGAACTGCTCCGCCAAATGGTCGAAAAGACCGGCAAGCCCGTGGTGGCCTCCGGCGGTATTTCCAGCCTGGACGACCTCAAGGTCCTGCGCTCCCTGGTGCCGCTGGGCGTTGAAGGAGCGATTGTGGGCAAGGCCTTGTACGCCGGTGCCTTCACCCTGCCTGAAGCCCTCGACGTCGCCGGCCGCCGCTAGCCTGCCGGAAGCAACGAGCAGCCACGCCATGTCCAGCACCGCACCCGGATCCGGCACCCCTGCACAGCGCCACCTCCCGGGCCACATCGCCGCGGCGCTGGCCGGTGCCGGGGGTGCCACCGACTCTGCCGGCCAGCCCTGGGCGGGGCGGAGCCTGGCCGGGGACGATGCCAAAATCCACAATTTTGAGGACGACGACGGACTGGCCGACACCGGCTACGTCGCCGCACTTGCGGCTCTGCAGGCGGGACAGGCGGACGAGGCAGCTGTCGTTGGCTCCCTCGCAACCGCCCGGGTTTTTATCCCGATCGTTGCCCAGCTGGCCGAAGAAGCCGAAGGCCAGGACGGCCTGCACGCCGACAAACAGGCGGACATGGCCCTGGTGACCCTCAAAGCCGCCGACGGCCGGACCGCCATGCCGGCGTTCACATCCGCCGAGGCACTCAGCGCGTGGCACCCGGAGGCGCGGCCGGTAGCGGTCTACGCCGCCCGCGCGGCCCTTTCGGCCGTGGCGGAAGGTGCTGAACTGCTGGTCCTTGACCCGGGCTCGACCGTCACCTTTGTGGTCCGGCGCCCGGCCCTGTGGGCCTTGGCCCAGCAGCAGGACTGGATCCCTTCCTACACAGATGAGGTCCTTGCACGCCAGATGCGGGAGGCAGCCGCCGGCTTCCCCGCCGTGCGGAGCCTGGAGCTCCTGCCGGGCAGGGGAGTAGCTTCGCGTACCGCTGACGGGTCCGTCCTTTCCGGCGGAGGCGCCGGTCCCGAGCTGCAGGTGGTCCTGTACCTGGAGGACGGCCTGGACGCCGCCGCGGTGCAGGAACTGGTGGCAGGACTCCAGGCCCAGTGGTCCCGGAATGTATTGTTTGGTGAGCGGGTCGACTCCATCGAGGTAAAACTGCGGCGCGCTGAAAACTAGCTGCGGCGAGGAGGGGGATCCCCGGCCGGCTGCGGCAGACCGAAGGATTCTTTCGTGAATTTCGCTCTCTACCGGGAGTTGCTCGCCGTGCGGCCCATCAGGAGGCTGCTCCTCGTGGGCATGATCGCCCGCATTCCGCACTCGGCAGCCGGTGTGCTGCTGACCCTGCACATCGTCCTCACCCTGGGCCAGGGATACGCCGCCGCGGGTACAGCCGCCGCCGTGATGACCATCGGCATCGCCCTGGGTGCCCCCTGGCGGGGCCGCCGGGTGGATACGGTGGGCCTGCGCAAGGCACTCATCCCGTCGGTGGTGTCCGAGACCGTGATCTGGTCCGTTGTACCGCATGTGCCCTACGAGTGGCTCCTGCCGCTGGTCTTTGTGGGCGGACTGCTCACACTGCCCATTTTCAGCGTGGTACGGCAGTCCTTGGGCGTGCTGGCCGACGGCGACCAGCGGCGTACTGCCTTCGCCCTCGACGCCATCACCACCGAAGTGGTGTTCATGATCGGTCCCGCCGCCGGAGCTATCGTCGCCACCAGCGGCTTCAGCATTGCCGGCCTGACAATCGTGGGCGTTTCCACGTCCCTGGCCGGCCTGTTCCTGATGTGGTTCAACCCGCCTACCCGCAGCGCTTCGACCGCGGGCGACTGCGAGGCGGACCAGCAGCGCGCGGCGGAGGCCGCCGTCGTCTCCACCGCTCCCGCCCACCTGCAGGAAGCCGCCGCGGACCTTGCCCCGGCCGCTGCCCACACTGCCCGCAGCGCGGGGCTCAGGGCGAAGGTGGCAGGCAACTTCACGTGGTTCACCGCCACTGTCGCAGCGCTCTTCGCCGTTGCCGCCGGAGCGGGAATGGTCCTTAGCGGCACCGACGTGGGAATCGTTGCAGCGCTCGAAACAGGCGGACACCAGGCCGAAATCGGCATCGTTTTCCTGTTCTGGTGCGCGGCCTCAGTAGTGGGCGGACTTATCTACGGCGCCATGCACCGGCCTGTTCCGCCTATCGTCCTGCTCCTGGGGATGGCAGCCCTGACCATCCCGATGGGCTTCGCCCACGACACCTGGACCCTCGCCCTCGTGTCGATCCTGCCCGGGCTCCTCTGCGCACCGGTGCTCTCCTCCGCCTCCGAGAAGGTGGCGGACCTCGTGGACGAGGAGCGGCGGGGCGAGGCCATGGGCTGGTACGGCTCCGCCCTCACAGCTGGTGTGGCGCTGGGCGCGCCGTTGGCGGGGGTCTTCATCGACCAGGTGGGCCCGTCCGGAGGTTTTGTCTCGGTGGGCGCCGCGGGCGTGGCGCTGTGCCTCGTGGGACTGGCCCTCCAGCGGTTCCGCAGAAGCAAAATCACGGCATGAGGAGGGGCAGGAAGAGTTAAAGCGCGACGGCGGGCCTTCCCCGTGAGGTCGGCCCGCCGTCGTCAGTGCTTGGCTGGTGCGGCGTTAGTTGACTGCGCCGGTGTATTTCTCGCCCGGGCCCTTGCCCGGGGCGTCGGGGATCAGCGACTCTTCGCGGAAGGCCAGCTGGAGGGACCGCAGGCCGTCACGCAACGGTCCGGCGTGCTGGGAACCGATCTCAGGGGCGGCGGCGGTGACCAGGCCGGCCAGCGCGGTGATCAGTTTGCGGGCCTCGTCCAGGTCCTTGAGCTCCTGTGCGTTCTCTTCGGCGGCCAGGCCAAGCTTGACGGCGGCGGCGCTCATCAGGTGGACGGCGGCGGTGGTGATGACCTCAATGGCCGGCACTTCGGAAATATCGCGGATCTGCTGCGAAACGTCGGCGGCGGCACCGGCCCCATCCGCGGCAGGCTCGAAAACGTATGAATTACTGTCTGGGGTGCTCATACTGGTAAGCTTGACACAGACCGACTGGATGTCGTTATTTCAGGGATCGTTCGCGAAACGATCAAAGGTTCCCAGCAGCGCCAGCGTTGCAGGGAATTTTTTTCTGTAGAATGGCATGCAGTTTGCAAGCGGAGTTCTCTCCCACCCGCGTCAGCCGCTGTTCCGCAAGTTTGATGGAATGCAAGGTTGCCGGGTACCTGGTTGGTTTGGTTCCGGCGCACGCCGGCATCGAACAAGGCGTGCCATATGGGACGCGCAACCAGTCCTCGAGGCCTTCGATTGCTCCGGCAATTGGGGGCCTTCTCTATTTGCCGGGATCCCACAACAACACAGGAGCTTTAACATTAGCGAGCCAAGAATCAATGAGCGTATCCGCGTCCCCGAGGTGCGGCTGGTCGGCCCTGCAGGTGAACAGGTAGGAATCGTCCGTATTGAGGATGCCCTGCGTCTGGCCGCCGAGTCCGACCTTGATCTCGTTGAAGTTGCACCTCAGGCGAAGCCTCCGGTGTGCAAGCTGATGGACTTCGGCAAGTACAAGTACGAGGCCGCGGTCAAGGCACGTGAAGCACGGAAGAACCAGACGAACACTGTTCTGAAGGAGATCCGTTTCCGCCTGAAGATCGACACCCACGACTACGAGACCAAGCGCGGGCACGCACTGCGCTTCCTCGGCGCCGGGGACAAGGTCAAGGCCATGATCCAGTTCCGCGGCCGCGAACAGCAGCGTCCGGAAATGGGCATCCGCCTGCTCCAGCGTTTCGCCGATGACGTTGCTGAGGTCGGTGTGGTGGAATCCAGCCCCCGCATCGACGGCCGCAACATGGTTATGGTGGTCGGCCCGCTGAAGAACAAGGCAGAAGCCAAGGCCGAAGCACGCCGTGCAACGCAGCGGGCTGAAGCAAAAGCACAGAACGAAGCCAAGGCCTCCGGCCGTGTCGACGTTTCCGGCGACGACCAGGCCCCCCTGACGCAGTCCCTCGCGGACCTGCTGCCCGAGGGTTTCACCGTTTCGACGGAACCGGAAGCAGCCCCGGAAGCTCCGGCACAGGAAGCGGCTCCCGCCGTCGAGCCTGCTGCTGAAGAAGCTCCGGCCAAGGCAGCCGAAGCTCCCAAGGCTGAGGCCCCCAAGGCCGAAGCTCCCAAGGCGGAGGCTCCCAGGGCCGCTGCTCCGAAGCAGGAGGCTCCCAAGGTCGCAGCGCCGAAGCAGGAAGCTCCGAAGCAGGAGGCTCCCAAGGCAGCTGCACCGGCGCCCCAGCCTGCTGCGGAGAAGCCCGAAGCTGCCAAGCCGGCAGCGGCGGCGCCGAAGCCCGCAGCCGTTCCTGCTCCGCCGAAGCCGGTGGCCAGGCCCGCTGCACCCAAGCCCGCTGCCCGCCCTGCCCCCAAGGCAGTGCCGAAGCCGGCTGGTAAGAAGACCACTTAGTTCACAGCTGCCGGGGGTCGCCCTTCGGTAGTCAGCAACCAGCACGCCGCCCCCTGGGGCAGCTGCGCGATAGAACTGCAGGCCACGCCTGCGGACACGTAAGGAGATCGGTTCCCATGCCGAAGATGAAGACCCACAGTGGTGCTAAGAAGCGCTTCAAGCTGACCGGCAGCGGCAAGCTGCGCCGCCAGCAGGCCAACCGCCGCCACTACCTCGAGCACAAGTCCTCCAGGCTGACCCGCCGCCTCGCCGGCGACAAGATCGTCTTCAAGGGCGACGCCAAGGTCATCCGGAAGATGCTCGGCATCTAATTTCCAAGTTCTTGACTGACCACCACCTGGTGTAAGTCACCTGCCAAAAAGCCTTCTCAGGCCGCCGGACATCCGGCAGTAGATGCTTGGGATCAGAATTTCGAAGGAGTACGCACGTGGCACGTGTGAAGAGGGCGGTCAACGCCCACAAGAAGCGCCGGGTTATCCTTGAACGCGCAAAGGGCTACCGTGGACAGCGTTCACGCCTGTACCGCAAGGCCAAAGAGCAGCTGCTGCACTCGTTTGTGTACAGCTACGGCGACCGCAAGAAGAAGAAGGGCGACTTCCGCCGCCTGTGGATCCAGCGCATTAACGCTGCATCCCGCGCCAACGGACTTACCTACAACCGCCTGATCCAGGGCCTGAAGGCCGCTGAGGTCGAGGTTGACCGCCGCATGCTGGCCGAGCTGGCTGTCTCCGACGCCAACGCGTTCGCCGCACTGGTCCAGGTTGCCAAGGACTCGCTGCCCGCCGACACCTCCGCCAAGAAGGTTGTTGCCTAGCAACGCTGCACCCGCAACGGGACAGTTCAGGACCTGGTGGCCCTAGCCACTAAAGTTTTCTGTATGAACGACACCGGGCGCCCGCAGGATTTACCACTCTCCAACCCCCGAGCAGATCGGGTGCGGGATGTGGCAAAACTTGCAGGGCGCCCGGCCCGTTTAAAGCGCGGACAGTTCCTGGCGGAAGGCCCGCAGGCGGTCCGCGAAGCGTTGAAGCTGCACCAGCAGCGCCTCACCGACGGGGCCCCGGGCGTTGTCACCGAGGTTTTTGCCAGCGCCGCCTGCCTGGACCGGTTTCCCGAATTCGAGGAACTTGCCGAGGGCACCAATGCCCGGTTGGCTACCGACGACGTCCTGGCCGCCATGGCGGACACGGTCAACCCGCAGGGCATCATTGCTGTCTGCCGGTTCGTCGACGTTGCGCTGGAGGAAGTGCTCGACGCCGGGCCGCGCCTCATTGCCGTTCTTTGCCAGGTCCGGGATCCGGGAAACGCCGGAACGGTACTGCGGGCGGCTGACTCAGCGGGAGCAGATGCGGTCATCCTCACGGGCTCCAGCGTGGACATCTACAACCCCAAGGCGGTCCGGTCCACGGCCGGTTCCCTGTTCCACCTGCCCGTGGTGCTGGGTGCCGATGTAGCTGAACTGGCCGAGGCGTGCCGGGCCCGGGGGATCGGCATCCTGGCTGCGGACGGCTATGGTTCCCTCAACCTTGACGCGCTGCAGGACGAAAACGCCCGGCGCCGGCTGACGGGGGACAGCACCCGGTCAGCCTATGACCTGGAAAAACCCACGGCCTGGCTGTTCGGCAACGAGGCGCAAGGGCTGTCCCAGGCCGAACTCGACCTGGCCGACCACCGGGTGGCTGTGCCTGTGTACGGGGCGGCGGAAAGCCTCAACCTCGGCACGGCCGCCACAGTCTGCCTCTATGCCAGTGCCCGCTCCCAGCACCTCCCGGCAGCATTGCCGGGCTAAGTGAAGTGCGGCTTTAACGGCAGCGTGGGCTCCGGATTACCGGAGCCCACGCTTGGGTGGAGAATGAAGATTTACCGGGAACTCAGGGCGCGCGTGTTGCCTTGCCGCGTCCGGTAATGGCACCGTAGATGCCGGCGACCACCAGGCCGCCTACGATGGCGAGAATCCACGTGCCGAGATCGAAGAAGGCCAGATCGCCTTTATTGAAGAGCAGGCTGCCGATCCAGCCGCCTACTATTGCGCCTACCACGCCCAGAACCAGGCTGGTGACCCAACCGCCGCCTACCCTGCCGGGCATTACGGCTTTAACGATGGCCCCCACGATGAGGCCGAGAATAATCCAAGCAAGAAAACCCATGTCTCCTCCTTATTGTGACCGGGATAAACCCTCCCGATGAGCTTCAAGCTAACATAGGGTCCCCTGCTTGTCAGCAGGCTTAGGGCCTGTCGCGGATGCATGCCGGCTGTCGGGGCGGGTACGGTAACTATGGGCGGAGCCGGTGTCCGGGTCCGCAAATTCCGTAGTGTTCCAAAAACCGTAAAAGAGGTGAAGCCCCTTGGCTGCAAGTGGCGGTACAAAGGCGATTATTGCGGCTCTGGCTGCCAACCTGACCATCGCCCTTCTGAAGTTTGTTGCGTACTTCCTGACGCGCTCGTCGTCGATGCTCGCCGAAGCCATCCACTCGGTGGCGGACTCGGGCAACCAGATCCTCCTGCTGGTGGGCGGCAAGAAGGCACAACGGGCTGCCAGCCCTGAACACCCGTTCGGTTACGGCCGGGAGCGCTATATCTACGCCTTCATCGTTTCCATTGTGCTGTTCAGCGTGGGCGGCCTCTTTGCCCTCTACGAGGCGTGGGAGAAGTTTCAGCACCCGCACGCCATCGAGGGCGACTTCTGGTGGGTTCCCCTGGCGGTGCTGGTGGGGGCGATCATTGCCGAATCGTTCTCGTTCCGGACTGCCATCAAGGAATCGAACCATCTACGCGGACAGCAGTCCTGGGCCAAGTTTGTGCGGAGTGCCAAACAGCCTGAGCTGCCAGTCATCCTGCTTGAGGACCTGGGTGCGCTCCTGGGCCTGGTGTTCGCGCTTATCGGCGTCAGCATGACGCTTGTTACCGGCGACGGACTCTGGGACGCCGCAGGCACGGCCATGATTGGCCTGCTGCTCGTTGCGATTGCCGTGATTCTGGCGTTGGAGACGAAGTCCCTGCTCCTGGGCGAATCGGCTTCCCGGGATGACGTGGAGCGGATTGCACAGGCCATCGAGGCCGACGGAAGCCGGATCATCCACCTCAAGACGCTGCACTTGGGACCGGAGGAACTGCTGGTGGCGGCCAAAATCGCCATTAACCGCAACGCCACCGGCGAGGAGATCGCCAAGGAAATCGACAGCGCAGAGTCACGCATCCGGACAGCAGTGCCTATCGCGCGGGTGATCTACCTGGAGCCTGACCTGCACCGTTCAGATGCCCCAGGTGCCGGCCATCAGCCTGCCGCCGCGGCACCAAGGCCCTGACAACTGCCCGTCAGAAACATCACGATGCCAGCCGGCCGCTGGCCGCCTTTTCAGGAGGCGGCCAGCGGTTTTTTGCGTTCCAGCATGCCACTGGCAACGGCAACGCCGAGGCCCAATACGGCCAGGCACGCTCCCACCAGTGCGGGGGCAACATAGCCCCAACCCCAGGCGATGACCAGGCCGCCCAGGAATGCTCCGAGCGCGTTCGCGACGTTCAGGGCTGCGTGGTTCAGGGACGAAGCCAGCGACGGGGCGTCCGGGGAGGCGTCCAGGAGCCGGGTCTGCAGCGCCGGTATCAGCATGGACCCGGCAGCGCCCACCACAAACACCATCACCAGGGCTGACCAAGGCCAGTGCGCGGCGATGGCATACACCACCAGGGCCACGGCGATGGCTGGCAGCACACTGTAGAGGGTTCCCATCACGGATTTGTCCGCAATCCTGCCGCCCACCACGTTGCCTGCCACCATGCCAAGCCCGTACAAGGCAACCACCAGTGGAATCATCGACGAGGGGAGGCCGGCTACGTTGGTCATGGTGTGGGAAATGTATGTGTAAGTGGCGAAGAAGCCGCCAAAGCCCACGATGCCGATCAGGATGGCGAGCCAGACCTGGAGCCGCTTCAGCGCCCCAAGTTCACGGCGGATGCTGGCGTCCGGATGAGCCTTTTGGAAGGGAACAAACCGCCAGATCAGCACCAGGGTGAGCATTCCCAGCGCACCTACCAGGATGAAGAGCAGGCGCCAGCCGTAGGTTTGTCCCACCCAGGTTGCCGCCGGGACGCCGATAACGTTGGAGATGCTCAGCCCCGCCATCACCATGGAAATCGCCCATCCACGCCGGGTGGGCGGCACCAGCGAAGCGGCGATGACGGCAGCAACACCAAAGAATGCACCGTGCGGCAGCCCGGCCGCGAAGCGTGAAACCAGCATGGAGCCGTAATCGGGGGCCAGGAAAGAGGCCAGGTTGGCGACGGTGAAGAACAGCATCAGGCCGAGGGCCAGGTTTTTGCGCGGAAGCTTAGCGCCGACGGCGGCCAGCAGCGGTGCGCCCACCACCACACCCAGCGCATAAGCGGAGATGAGGTGCCCGGCTTCGGGGGTGCTGATGGTGAGGCCCTGTTCCACTTCCTTCAGCAGGCCCATCATGGTGAACTCTGTGACCCCGATCCCCACCCCGCCCATGGCCAGCGCAATGATGGCCATTGCGATATTGGGGGAGGTGGTGCTGGTTGCCGGGGGCGACTGAATGACGCTGCTCATGTGCCTGCTTTTCGAGGTGCTGGGATACAAGTGGGCTGCAGCCACGGCAGTGGGGCTGGATAGGGCCTGGACCACCGGGACAACCCCCGGGAAGGTGCAGGTATTCCCGGGAAAGCGGAGTGAGTGCCCGGGCCTTCCCATTGTCCCTCATAGAATGGGGCGGTGACTGGACTGATACAGGTGGTGGGCGGAGCTGTAGTGGACCGCCTCGCGAAACCTTCCCTGCTGCTCGTGGCCCGCCGCAGTGCTCCTGAGAAGCTGGCCGGCCTGTGGGAGTTCCCCGGAGGCAAAGTTGAGCCGGGTGAAGAGCCTGAGTCGGCGCTCCGCCGGGAGCTGGTCGAAGAGCTGGGGATCGGGGTGCGCCTTGGCCCTGAGCTTGCCGCGGACTCTCCCACCGGCTGGCCGCTGAATGAGCGGGCCAGCATGCGTGTCTGGTTCGCAGAGATCCTGGCAGGCGAGCCACAGCCCCTTCAGGACCACGACGAACTTCGATGGGTGTCCTTGGCCGACCAGGATGAGGTCCTTGGCCTGCCCTGGATTCCGGCCGATTTCCCAATTGTCAGGGAGCTGCTGGCAGCACTCCAAGTGCCGGCAGCCGGCACGCGCTGACAGCAGCCCGGCGCGCTAAAACAGGGTGGCCTGCGTCGTGGGTGTTGGGGTGTCCGGTGCCGTTGTGGGTTTTGTGGCCGGGATGATGCCTGCCGGGTACTCCGCTTCTTCGTTGCGGGGATCGTCCAGGTCCCGGTGGCTGAAGCCGGAAGAATCGGAGAAACCGTGACGGGCTTTGAAATAGCGGATCCTGCCGCCAAGCCAGGCCCGGTATTCCTTGGAAGCGTAGTAGCCTGCGCCGTAGAGCCGGCCGTAGCGGCCTGCCAGTCCGGGATGATGGGCTGCGATCCATTTCATAAACCACTCCCTGGTGCCGCCCGGCTTCAGATAGAGGGCGCCGGCAGTCACACCGGTGGCCCCGGCCGCAGCGAGCGAGGCAAAAAGCGAATCCAGGGCTTCATCATTGTCCGTGAGCCAGGGCAGGATGGGCATGGCCATGACACCGCAGGGAAGGCCCGCCTCGCGCAGCCGGGAGACCAGCTTGAGCCGGGCGCGGGGTCCCGGGGTGCCGGGTTCGATGGCTTCGGACAACGCTTCGTTGGTCATGGCAAGGGAGATTCCCAGGCCCACGGGCACCTGGGTAGCGGCGCTTTTCAGCAGTGGAATGTCCCTGGCCAGGAGGGTCCCTTTGGTGAGGATGGATAGGGGAGTGCCCGACTCCGCCAGTGCTGTGATGATCCCGGGCATCAACCGGTAGCGGCCCTCGGCACGCTGGTAGGGGTCGGTGTTGGTCCCCAGTGCTACCTGGTGCCGGCCCCAGGACGGCCTGGCCAGTTCCTTCCGGAGCACCTCCGCCGCGTTGACCTTGACCACCACCTGGCTGTCGAAGTCCTGCCCGGCGTCGAAATCGAGGTAGGTGTGGGTTTTCCTGGCGAAGCAGTACACGCAGGCGTGGCTGCACCCCCGGTAAGGGTTGATGGTCCATTCGAACGGCATGCGGGAGCCGGCCGGCACCTTGTTGAGCACCGATTTGGCGGTGATCTCGTGGAAGGTGATGCCGGCGAATTCAGGAGTGGTGACGGACCGGACCAGCCCGGCCAAGGGCAGGAGCGCGGGTGAGGCGCCGTTGGCGGCTGCTCCGGCCGGCGGCGGCATCAGTGCTTGGGCGTCCCATCTCATGGACTCTATTCGAATGTATGTTCGAACTTAAGTCAAGGAACCACGCAGGCACCGGTAGCGGATCAAGTCAGCGCCTTGAGCTCCCAAACCACCCTGATGCCCATATCCACTGCCGTTTCCCCGGCTTCCACCGCCAGGGCTTCCACGGAGGATGCGCGCTGCATCCGGGGGAGGGGCACCGGTGCCTGTGGCGTCACGGTGTCCATGATGGAAAGGACCCGCCCCAGCCGGGCGGAGGCGAGGCGGGCAAACTGCTCGGCCGAGCGGAGAGCGTCCTCCCAGGCGGCATCCCGGGCACGTGCCCGGACCTCGGCGTCGTCCGCAAACGTCAGGTCAAGGCCGTTGAGCCGGACGTCGTTCCCGCCGGCCTCCACGGCCTCGGAAATCGCTGCCGAGGCGGACGCGGGAGTGCGCAACCTGACAGTGAGGCTGCTGGCGGCGACATATCCGGTGACAGACTGGCCTTCGCCTTCCCGCCACACGAGGTCTGTCCGGACGTTGAGCCCGGAGGTCCTGATGTCCTCGTCCGCAACACCGTGGCGGCGGAACGTTGAGGCCACGGCGTCGGAACTGGTGCCTGCCCGCGACCACGCCGCGGCCACGGAATCGGCACGGCATTCCACTCCGATGGAAACCACCACTAGGTCAGGGGCAGCTTCGGCCGAGCCCGTCCCGGTGACGCTGACAGTGCCCGCGGCCGCACCGCCGTCGGACTCATCCGTGGCCCGCCCGACGGCGTTGCCCGCCTCATCGGAGCCGGTCATGTCGGCGTTCTGGTTGGCTTCGCCCGGCATGGGTCACGCCTCCATTCCGGCAGGTCCTGGCGTACGGGGCCGGCGAAGACGCCGGGGACGGGGCCGCCGGCCGGTGCGCACCGGGTACCCGCCGGCCACGAGGCCTGCCTGCCGTTCGAAAATGTTGCCCGTCCCGGGATTGCCGGTGCGGAGCAGGGACCACCCGGCGGCGAGAAAGTAGAGCGGGAGAAAGGGGACGCCCAGGCACCAGGCGTACTGGGAACAGTGTTTTTCCTCGTGCTCCAGCAGCCCCGGCCGGGACAGCAGGTCCTCACCGGTGCAGCGGCACAAGACCACATTCCCCAGGGTGAACGCACTGGCAAACGGCAGGCGCCACCGGTACCCGCCGGCGATGATGAGCCCCCGCGGGCCCCGGCCGACATCCGTCCGGGACAACGCGGCCACGGCGAGACCCAGTACGGTGCTGCCGTTGACGGCGTTCGCAACCACCCGCACAACCTGTGGAGCTGTCAGCGGCCGCCGAAGCGCCGAAGGCTTCCGTGGTGTCATGAGGCCATGGTAGCCGGACGGTTCAATTAGACTGGAGGGCAGTGGCAGCCGGATTTTCCGGTGTGCCCTGACCTGGTCATTGAATGAACTGAAATTGAGGGCATTCATCCATGACCTGCCAGCGGAAGCGCTGCCGGGAAACCGGAAATGCCCGCCGGCAGCCACGACTCGTAGCTAAGAACAGTAGATGACTGAAACTTTGCCGGGCGCCGCCATCCCGAACCCAACGGATGAAGCCGCCATTACTGCCGCTGTAGACCAGGCCATCGCCGCCATCGCCGGCGCGGCCACCCTTGATGAGCTGAAGGCGGTGAGGCTCGCGCACACCGGTGAGAAATCGCCGCTGAGCCTTGCCAACCGCGAAATCGGCAAGCTGCCCAAGGACCAGAAGGCCATCGCCGGAAAGCTCATGGGCGCTTCGCGCGGCCGGGTTAACAAGGCGCTCGCGGACCGCACGGCAGAGCTGGAAGCCGAAAACGACGCCCGGATCCTCCTCGAAGAGACCGTTGACGTCACTGCCGCGCCCCGCCGCCGTCGTGCTGGTGCCCGGCACCCCCTGTCCACCCTGCAGGACCGCGTCGCGGACATCTTCGTGGGCATGGGCTGGGAAATCGCTGAAGGACCGGAAGTCGAATCGGAGTGGTTCAACTTCGATGCCCTGAACTTCAAGCCGGACCACCCCGCCCGCGAAATGCAGGACACCTTCTTCGTGGAGCCGCCCGAGGCACACCTGCTGATGCGCACCCACACCTCCCCGGTTCAGGTTCGCTCCATGCTGGAACGCGAGCTGCCCATCTATGTGCTGTGCCCGGGCAAGGTATTCCGTACGGACGAGCTGGATGCCACGCACACGCCGGTGTTCCACCAGTTCGAGGGCCTGGCCATCGACAAGAAGCTCAGCATGGCGGACCTGCGCGGCACCCTCGAGCACTTTGCACGGCAGATGTTCGGCGACGAAGCCCAGATCCGGCTGCGCCCGAACTACTTCCCGTTCACCGAGCCTTCCGCCGAGCTGGACATCTTCCACCCGGGGGCCAAGGGCGGACCGCGCTGGATCGAGTGGGGCGGCTGCGGCATGGTCAACCCCAACGTGCTCCGCGCCGCGGGCATCGACCCGGACGTTTATTCAGGTTTTGCCTTCGGCATGGGCATCGAGCGGACCCTGATGTTCCGCAACGAAGTCGGCGACATGCGCGACATGATCGAAGGCGATGTACGTTTCAGCGAGCACTTCGGGATGGAGATCTAACAGTGCGTATCCCAATTTCCTGGCTGCGTGAATTCGCGGAGGTACCGGCCGGAGCAACGGCCGAAGACGTGATGGCCGAACTGGTCAAGGTGGGCTTTGAGGAAGAAGACGTCCACCGTCCCACGGACACCCTGAAGGGTCCCATTGTGGTGGGCCAGGTCCTGAGCCTGGTCAAAGAACCGCAGACCAACGGCAAAACCATCAACTGGTGCCAGGTCCGCGTTGTCCCCGAGGGGCAGGAGCAGACGCTCACCGGCAAGGGCATCGACCCCTCCGGCGTGCAGGGCATCATCTGCGGCGCCCACAACTTCGTTGAGGGCGACAAAGTGGTGGTCACGCTGCCGGGCGCCGTGCTGCCGGGCGACTTCCACATCTCCGCGCGCAAAACTTACGGCCACCTCTCCGCCGGCATGATCGCCTCCGTCCGCGAACTGGGCATCGGCGAGGACCACGACGGCATCCTGGTGCTGTCCCGCATTGGGCTGGACCCCGAAATCGGCACCGACGCCATGGAACTGCTGGGCCTCTACGACGAAGCCGCCGAAATCAACGTCACCCCGGACCGCGGCTACGCCTTCTCCATCCGTGGCGTGGCACGCGAATACGCGCACGCCACCGGCACGACTTTCACCGATCCCGCGTCCCGCGTAACGGCTCCCGCGGCGCTCGCCGGCGGCTACGGCGTCAAGCTCAACGACGACGCGCCCATCTACGGCAAGCCGGGCTGCGACCGCTTCGTGGCCCGGACCGTCCGCGGCGTGGACGCCACCAGGCCCACCCCGCAGTGGATGGTGTCCCGGCTCCGGCTGGCCGGCATCCGCTCCATCTCCCTGCCGGTGGACATCTCCAACTACGTGATGCTCGAACTTGGCCAGCCCACGCACTGCTACGACCTGGACAAGCTGTCCGGAGACATCGTGGTGCGCCGTGCCGCGGCCGGCGAGAAGATCACTACCCTCGATGACAAGGTGCGCACCCTTGACCCCGAGGACCTGCTGATCACCGACGACTCCGGCGCCATCGGCATCGCCGGCGTCATGGGCGGTGCGGCCACCGAGGTGGGCGACACGACGTCGAACATCCTGGTGGAAGCTGCGCACTTCGACGAGGTGTCCGTCTCCCGTTCCCGCCGCCGCCACAAGCTCCCGTCCGAAGCGTCCAAGCGCTTCGAACGCGGCGTTGACTGGCAGGTGGCCGGCATCGCCGCCCAGCGCGTGGTGGACCTGCTCGTGGAGCTCGCAGGCGGCACGGCAGACGAGGCAGGAACCGACGTCGGAACGGCCCCGGACACCGTGACCATCGATCTCCCCGCAGACTTTGCTGCCGCCCGGATCGGCATCGACTTCACCGAAGAGCAGATTGTCACCTCCCTCGAGGACCTCGGCGCTGCAGTCGTAAAGCACGACGGCGGCTGGAGCGTCACTGCCCCCAGTTGGCGGAACGACCTCGAGACCAAGGAGGACCTCTCCGAGGAGATCGCCCGCCTGGTGGGCTACGACAAGATTCCCGCGACGCTGCCCGTGGCACCTCCCGGGCGCGGCTTGACCCGCGTGCAGCAGCAGCGCCGCCGCCTCATCCAGGCATTGGCCGATGCGGGCCTCACCGAGGTCCTGTCCTACCCGTTTGTGTCTAAGGCCGCGAACGACACCTTCGGCGTGGCGGAACAGGGTGCGGGCCGTACGGCTGTGAAGCTGGCCAACCCGATCAGCGAGGAGCAGGGCTTCCTGCGGACCTCCGTCCTGCCCGGGCTCATCGAGGTGGCCAAGCGGAACCACTCGCGCGGCTTCCGCGACCTGGCGCTTTACGAGTCCGGCCTGGTGTTCCTGCCCGCCGAGAAGATGGGTACCGAATCCATCCCGCCGCTGGGCATGAAGCCTTCCGATGAGGTGCTGGATGCCCTGTACGACGGCGTCCCCGCCCAGCCGTTCCACGTCGCCGTGGTCCTCACCGGGCATGATTCGCCGGCCGCCGCCGCGCACGCTCCGCGTGTGTGGGACTGGGCTGACGCCCTGGACATCGCCCGGCTTGCCGGTGACGTCCTGGGCGTGGAGCTCGTGGTCAGCCAGGGAAGCCACCAGGCATTCCACCCCGGCCGGACGGCCAGGCTCTCCCTGCGCACCGGAGAACTGGTGGGCTACGCCGGCGAGCTGCACCCCAAGCTGCTGGCGGCATCGGACATGCCGGCCCGGTCCGTGGCCCTGGAGCTCAACGCCGACGCACTGTTCGACGCCGCGCCCGATGTGATTGTGGCCCGCCACATCTCTTCGTTCCCGGTGGCCACCCAGGACGTGGCGCTCGTGGTTCCTGCGGACATCCCGGCCGACGACGTGCTTGCCGCACTCCGGGAAGGCGCCGGCGAACTCCTGGAAGACGTTGCACTCTTTGACGTCTACGCCGGCAAGGGGATCGAGGAAGGCAAAAAATCGCTGGCCTTCGGACTCAGGTTCCGTGCCGATGACCGCACCCTGACTGCCGATGAAGCATCGGCTGCACGGGAAAGCGCGGTGGCCCTCGCCGCTGAACGCTTCGGCGCGGTGCAGCGGTAGGCAGCGCAGCCTTAACACGCGGAAGGTCCCCGCTGCCCGGATGAGTTCATCCTGGCCGCGGGGACCTTTCTGTATGTCAGCTGATGCCTGCTAGGGGACCAGGAGGACCTTTCCGGTGGTCTTCCGGCCCTCAAGGTCGCGGTGCGCCTGGCCCGCCTGGGACAGCGGGTAGCGTGCGCCGATCCGGACCTTGAGGGAGCCGGCGGCGGCCGCTGCAAAGATCTCGTCCGACCGCCAGCGGCGTTCTGCTGCGTCCTGCAGATAGTGCCCCATGGTAGGCCTGGTCAGGAACAGCGATCCGCCGGCATTGAGCCGCTGCGGATCCACGGGCGGGACAGGACCCGAAGCAGCGCCGAACAAAGCCAAAGTGCCGCGCACCCGCAATGAGCTGAGCGAACCGTCGAAGGTGTCCTTGCCCACGCCGTCGTAGGCAACGTCCACGCCGCGGCCGTCCGTGAGGTCTCGGACCCGATCAGCGAAGCCGTCGTAGCGCAGGACATGGTCCGCCCCGGCGTCGAGGGCGAGGGCTTCCTTTTCGTCGGTGGATACCGTGGTGATCACTCGGGCGCCCTTTGCCTTCAGGAGCTGGATCAACAGGAGCCCCACTCCGCCGGCGCCGGCGTGCAGCAGGACGTTATGGCCGGCCTCCACCTTGAAGGTGGAGTTGATCAGGTAGTGGGCGGTCAGGCCCTGCAGCGGGAGGGCGGCGGCCGTGAAATCATCAAGGCCGTCAGGCACGGGCAGAGCTTTGTCAGCCTCCACAAGGGCATAACCCGCATAGCAGTCCTGGCCTTCGGCGGTGGCAACGCGGTCGCCGGTAACAAAGGCTGTGACGCCCTCACCGACCTCCTCCACCGTTCCGGCCGCCTCGGAACCGGGGATGAAGGGATACGGCACCTTGTACACGCCGCTGCGCTTGTAGGTGTCAATGAAGTTCACTCCCGCCGCTGCCACCTTGACCAGCAGCTGCCCAGGGCCGGGAACAGGACGCTCAACCGGAACATAGGAGAGGACTTCGGGACCGCCGGCTTGCCCGGCGACAATTGCATGCGTCATGGGTTCCTTCCACGGGCGGGGATTTCCTGGCCCGGTTCACCCATCCTAGGCTCCACCTGCGTCGCGGCGGGCCTGTTCAGTAGCGGCGCGTAACCGTTGCCATGGGGCACTCGAAGTGGCGTCCTGCCGCAAGCCCCACTTCGTTGAGGTAGCGCACGATGATGCCGTAGGACTGCAGCAAAGTGGTCTCTGTATAGGGAACCTGGTGCTTGCTGCAATACTCACGAACAATGGCGGCCGCCCGGTCCAGCTGAGGCCGTGCCATGTCCGGGAAGAGGTGGTGTTCCGCCTGGCGGTTCAGCCCGCCCAGCAGGATGTCCATAAACCGTCCGCCGGAAATGTTCCGTGAGGTCAGGACCTGCCGGCTGAAGAAGTCCACCCTGCTGTCCGCAGGCAGGACAGGCATGCCCTTGTGATTGGGGGCAAACGAGGCGCCCATGTAAAAACCGAACACCGCCAGCTGGACGACGATGAAAGCGGCCGCCATTCCCGGCGGCAGGAAGGTGAAGGCCAGGACCGGGAGCAGGGCCAGCCGGACGGCGAGGATGGGAATCTCCACCCAGCGGTGCGTCACTTTTGCCCTGCGCACAATGAAGCGCACGGAATCTATCTGCAGGCCCAGCCCAACGAGCAGGAGCAGGGGAAAGAAGAACCAGCCCTGTTTCCGGGTCAGGAAGGACAGCGGGCCCTGCCTGGTGGCAGCGCCCTCCGCATGGAAGGCGATCGCGCCGGTGGCGATGTCCGGGTCCTTGGAAACCACGTTGGGGTGGTTGTGGTGCGCGCCGTGCTTTTGTTCCCACCAGGAATAACTGATGCCCGCCA
This sequence comes from Pseudarthrobacter sp. B4EP4b, assembly GCF_006680095.1. Taxonomy (NCBI): domain Bacteria; kingdom Bacillati; phylum Actinomycetota; class Actinomycetes; order Micrococcales; family Micrococcaceae; genus Pseudarthrobacter; species Pseudarthrobacter sp. B4EP4b. The sequence goes on from NZ_VHIJ01000050.1 coordinate 51,897, forward strand.
CGGATGTGGCCAGCAGGCGCGCAGACCAGTCGTTGGCGCGACGGGAGGCAAAGATCTGCCGATGGCCGGCCTCGTGGGCCAGAAAACTGAGCTGCGTGCAGAGAACGCCGACGGCGGCCGCAATCAGCAGTTGGAACCAGCTGTCCCCGATCAGGGCGAAGCCGAACCATGCGGCTGCCATGAGGAGGACCAGGACCGAGAACAGTGTGGCGTAGAAACCGACGCGCCGTTCCAGTAGGCCTTCGGCTTTGACGGCTTTCAAGAGTTCGGAGTAGCTCAGGACTACGGCGTTCGGCTGCCGGACACGCGGGCCACGGCGGACGGAAGTGGGTAGGGTGGTGGTCAAAGACGCCTCGTGACTGTTGCGGGCAACATTGCAGCCGACATTCGGACTGCACGGTCAGGATCACCCTCTACTCAGGATACGGCAGGCCTTCGGCCGTAAAGTCTGAGGAGGAATGCCGTGCATGCATAAATATCGGGACCAGTGAATACTTTTGCTGTAAGGTGGAACCATGACTATTTCTGTTGCAGTCTCAGGCGCCAGCGGCTACGCCGGGGGAGAGGTCCTTCGCCTCCTCGCGGGCCACCCGGATGTGACCATCGGGGCCATCACAGCGCACAGCAATGCCGGTTCGCGCCTCGGCGAGCTGCAGCCGCACCTGCACGGACTGTCCAGCCGCATCCTGGAGGACACCACGGTGGAGAACCTCTCCGGCCACGACGTGGTCTTCCTCGCACTGCCGCACGGCGCCTCCGCCGAGATTGCTGCCCAGCTTCCGGAAGGCACGGTGGTGATCGACGCCGGCGCCGACCACCGCCTGGAGGACCCTGCAGCCTGGGAGAAGTTCTACGGTTCAGCCCATGCCGGAACCTGGCCCTACGGCCTGCCGGAACTGCCGGGACAGCGTGAAGCGCTCAAAGGCGCCAGCCGCATCGCCGTGCCCGGCTGCTACCCGACGTCGGCCCTACTGGCCCTCACGCCGGGGTTCGCAGCGCACCTCCTCGAGCCCGACGACGTCGTCATCGTTTCCGCCTCCGGCACCTCCGGCGCGGGCAAGGCAGCAAAAGTGAACCTGATCGGCTCCGAGGTCATGGGCTCCATGAGCCCCTACGGTGTGGGCGGTGGACACCGGCACACGCCCGAAATCGAACAGGGCCTGTCCAATGCGGCGGGGCAGCAAGTGACTGTTTCCTTCACTCCCACACTTGCGCCCATGAGCCGCGGGATCCTCACCACCGCCACTGCCAGGGTTAAACCCGGCACTTCCGCCGAACAGCTGCGCCAGGCCTGGACCGACGCGTACGACGACGAACCGTTTGTGCACGTCCTGCCCGAAGGCCAGTGGCCCGCCACTAAGGCCGTCCAGGGGTCCAACCACGCGGCCATGCAGCTTGCCTTTGACGCGCACACCGGCCGCGTGATTGTCACCTGTGTCATCGACAACCTCACCAAAGGGACCGCCGGCGGCGCCGTCCAGTCCATGAACATCGCACTCGGCCTGGCGGAAACTGCCGGCCTTGACCTGCAGGGAGTAGCCCCGTGACCGTTACCGCACCCCTTGGCTTCCGGGCCGCCGGCGTCACCGCCGGATTGAAAGCCTCCGGCAACCCGGACCTTGCCCTGGTGGTCAACGACGGCCCCGCAAAAGCCGCTGCCGCGGTGTTCACCAGCAACCGCGTTGCTGCGGCCCCGGTCCACTGGTCCCGCCAGGTGGTCTCCGACGGCCGGGTGGACGCCGTGATCCTCAACTCCGGCGGAGCCAACGCCTGCACCGGACCCACCGGCTTCCAGAACACCCACAGCACGGCCGAAAAAGTGGCCGAAGTCCTGGGCATCTCGGCCACCGATGTGTTCGTCTGCTCCACCGGTCTGATCGGCGAGCAGCTGCCCATGGACAAAATCCTCCCCGGCGTTGAGGCAGCCGCCAAAGCCCTCAGCACCGACGGCGGACCGGACGCTGCCACCGCCATCATGACTACAGACTCCGTTCCCAAGGCGGCGCTGTTCATCGGCACCGACGCGGACGGCCAGGAATTCAGCATCGGCGGCATCGCCAAGGGTGCCGGCATGCTGGCCCCCGGCCTGGCCACCATGCTGGTGGTCCTCACCACGGATGCGGTAGTGGAGCAGGAAATGCTCGACGTCGTCCTGCGCGACGCCACGCGGGTCACCTTCGACCGCGCGGACTCCGACGGCTGCATGTCCACCAACGACACCGTGGTGCTCCTGGCCTCCGGCGCCTCCGGCGCCGTGCCGTCCGCCGAGGCCTTCGGCGCCGGCCTCACCCAGGTGTGTGCCGAGCTTGCCCGCAAGCTCATTGGTGATGCCGAGGGTGCCAGCCACGACATCGCCATCCGTACCTTCAACGCGGCAAGCGAGGCGGACGCAGAGACCGTCAGCCGGTCCGTGGCCCGGTCGAACCTTTTCAAGGCCGCCATCTTCGGCAAGGATCCGAACTGGGGGCGGGTGCTGTCCGCTGTGGGTACTACGGACGCCGCCTTCGAACCGGACCAGCTCAACGTCTCCATGAACGGAATCCAGATCTGCCGCAACGGCAGCATCGGCGATGACCGCGCCCTGGTGGACCTGGAGCCCCGCGAAGTACTCGTGGAAATCGACCTGCAGGCAGGCGACGCCGAGGCCACCATCTGGACGAACGACCTCACCCACGACTACGTGCACGAGAACAGCGCCTACTCCAGCTAGGAGCCGCGCCCCCGGAATAACCGTTGCGGAAAGTGACAGCATGAACACCCAGACGCGTGAAACCACCAGCATGTCCGACGCCCAGGACAAGGCCGCCACCCTGATCGAAGCGCTGCCCTGGATCCAGCGGTTCGCCGGTTCCATCATGGTGGTCAAGTACGGCGGCAACGCCATGGTCAACGACGAGCTCCGCCGCGCCTTCGCCGAGGACATCGTGTTCCTCCACCACGTGGGCATCCACCCGGTGGTGGTCCACGGCGGCGGCCCGCAGATCAACTCCATGCTGGGCCGGCTGGGCATTGAATCCGAGTTCAAGGGCGGGCTGCGCGTCACCACCCCCGAGGCCATGGACGTGGTCCGGATGGTCCTCACCGGCCAGGTGGGACGCGAACTGGTGGGCCTGATCAACTCGCACGGCCCCTATGCCGTGGGCATGTCCGGGGAAGACGGCGGACTGCTGCGCGCTGTCCGAACCGGGACAGTGGTGGACGGCGAAGAAGTGGACCTCGGGCTGGTGGGCGAGGTGGTCGGCGTCGACCCGGCAGGCATTGTGGACATCCTGGAGGCCGGCCGGATCCCGGTGATCTCCACCGTTGCCCCGGAGATCGTGGACGGCGGTGACGGCGTGGCCGGCACTGCACGCTTCCAGCCCACGGGCCAGGTCCTCAACGTTAACGCCGACACCGCTGCTGCGGCCGTCGCCTCGGCGCTGGGCGCCTCCAAGCTGGTCATCCTGACGGACGTTGAAGGCCTGTATGCCAACTGGCCCGACAAGTCCTCCCTGATTTCCTCGCTGACGGCCTCGGAGCTGCGGGACATGCTTCCCAAACTCGAATCGGGCATGATCCCCAAGATGGCCGCCTGCCTCAAGGCCATCGACGAGGGAGTGGAACGCGCGCACATAGTGGACGGGCGCCTGCCCCACTCCATGCTTCTGGAAACATTTACGACGGCGGGCATTGGCACACAGGTCGTCCCCGACGAGGAGATGAACGCATGAACGAAACTTTTGGGGTGAGTCCGGCCGGCGATGGGGGCCCCGCCCGCTTCGCGGTGCCCGACCACTCCCGGGCCCCCATCGCCGGTCCGGCCTCCAAAGCTTCCGTTATGACTGGAACGAGAAGCGGATCCGAGTGGCTGGCCCGCTATTCCACCTCCTTGATGGGCGTGTTCGGCACCCCGCAGCGCGTGCTGGTCCGCGGTGCCGGCTGTCTCGTGTGGGACGCCGACGGCAAGGAATACCTGGACCTGCTGGGCGGGATCGCGGTCAACGCGTTGGGCCATGCCAACCCGTTCGTCACCTCGGTTATTTCCAGCCAGCTGGCCACGCTGGGGCACGTGTCCAACTTCTTCACCAGCCCCACCCAGATCGCGCTGGCCGAAAAGCTCCTGGCCCTCAGCAACGCGCCGGCCGGATCCAAGGTGTTCTTCACCAACTCCGGAACCGAGGCCAACGAGGCCGCCTTCAAGCTGGCGCGCCGCAACTCGGGCGGCGTTGAGACCAAACGGACCAAAATCATCGCGCTCGAAGGTGCCTTCCACGGCCGGACCATGGGCGCCCTGGCGCTGACGGCAAAAGAGGCCTACCGCGCGCCGTTCGAGCCCCTGCCCGGCGGCGTGGTGCACATCCCGTTCGGCGACATCGAAGCCCTGAAGGCAGCCGTTGACGAAACCGTGGCCGCAGTGTTCCTCGAACCGATCCAGGGCGAGGCCGGGGTCCGTCCCCTGCCGCCCGGATACCTGAAGGCTGCACGGGAACTGACCGCCCGCACCGGCGCCCTGCTCATCCTCGATGAGGTGCAGACCGGTATCGGCCGGACCGGCAAATGGCTGGCCAGCGAGGACGCCGGGATCATGCCGGACGCGGTCACCCTGGCCAAGGGCCTGGGTGGCGGATTCCCGATCGGCGCGCTGATCACCTTTGGTGAGGGGACGTCGTCGTTGTTGAGTGCAGGCCAGCACGGCACCACCTTCGGCGGCAACCCCGTGGCCACTGCGGCAGCACTCGCCACCCTGCATGCCATCGAAAGCCAGGATGTCCTGGCGAACGTCGCCTCGGTGGGGGAGCACCTGCGTTCAGCGCTGGCCGTCATCCCGGGCGTCATCGAAGTCCGGGGCGAAGGCCTCCTGATCGGCTTCGACCTGGATGCGGACGTGGCACCGGCCGTGGTGCAGGCTGGCCTTGACGCCGGCTTCATCGTCAACAGCCCCGGTCCGCGCACCATCCGCCTGGCGCCGCCGCTGGTCCTCACCAGTGCACAGGCTGACACCTTCCTCGCCGCATTCCCGGCCATCCTCCAAGCAGCTAAGGACGCCCAGTGACAACAGCCACCGGCACCACCCGGCACTTCCTCAAGGACACAGACCTCAGCCCCGCCGAGCAGGCGGAGGTCCTGGACCTTGCCATCCGCATGAAGGCCGATCCGTACAGCGTCCAGCCGTTCGCCGCAACGGGAAGCGGCCGCAAGACCGTTGCCGTGATCTTCGACAAGACCTCCACCCGGACCCGGGTCTCGTTTGCCACCGGCATCGCGGACATGGGCGGCAACGCCCTGATCATCAATCCCGGCGAAGCCCAGATCGGCCACAAGGAATCCGTGGAGGACACCGCCAAGGTCCTGGAGCGCATGGTCTCCACCATCGTCTGGCGGACCGGTCCGCACGCCGGCCTGGTGGCGATGGCGGAAAACTCCGCGGTGCCGGTGATCAACGCCCTGTGCGATGACTACCACCCCTGCCAGCTGCTCGCGGACCTGCTGGCCGTGAAGGAACACAAGGGCGAACTCAAGGGCCTCACCATGAGCTACCTCGGGGACGCCGCCAACAACATGGCCAACTCCTACCTCCTGGCCGGCGTCACGGCCGGCATGCACGTCCGGATCGCCGGGCCCGAAGGATACCTCCCGGCCGATGACGTGGTGGCCGAAGCGCAGGAACGTGCGGCAGAGACCGGCGGTTCAGTCCTGATCACCACGGACGCCGCGGCGGCGCTGAAAGGGGCCGACGTCGTCGCAACAGACACCTGGGTGTCCATGGGCCAGGAAGCCGAGAAGGAAGCCCGGCTGCAGCTGTTCCGCGAGTACTCCGTCGATGAGGAGGCCATGGCACAGGCTGCGGAAGACGCCGTCGTGCTTCACTGCCTCCCTGCCTACCGCGGCTACGAAATCTCCGCCGGCGTCATCGACGGCCCGCAATCCATCGTCTGGGACGAAGCCGAAAACCGGCTCCACGCCCAGAAGGCCCTGATGGCCTGGCTGATGCACCGGTCCGGCCTGGCCTTCGTGGATGGCCTTGCTCCCGTCGAAGGCACCGGAGAGAGCACGTTCTAGTGTCAGCCCAACCGGCGGTGCCGGGCTCCAGCCCGGCCACCAAAACTGCCCGCCAGGCACGCATCACGGCCATCCTCACGGGTGAATCCGTGCGGTCCCAGGCGGAGCTGGCGGCCCTGCTCGCGGACGACGGCGTGCAGGTCACCCAGGCCACGCTGTCCCGGGACCTCGTGGAACTCGGCGCGGTCCGGGTCCGCGGCAAGGAAGGCGTGCTGGTGTACGCCGTCCCCGGCGAGGGCGGCGAGCGGGCCGCCAAGAGCGGGGTGAGCCAGGAAATCCTGGACGCCCGGCTGGCGCGGCTCTGCAGTGAGCTCCTGGTCACCGCGGAGGCCTCGGCCAATATCGCCGTGCTCCGCACGCCGCCCGGAGCCGCCAATTTCCTGGCGCTGGCCATCGACCACTCGGTGATGCCGTCCATCCTGGGGACCATCGCCGGGGACGACACCGTGCTGCTGGTCTCCCGGGACCCGAACGGCGGCCAGGACCTGGCGGCCAGGTTCCTGCAACTGGCCGAAGAGGCCGGGCAATAAGCTTGAAGACAATATCTGCAATCCCCAACCACAAGGAGCATTTGAAGTGACTGAACGCATCGTGCTGGCCTACTCCGGCGGCCTGGACACCTCAGTAGCCATCGGCTGGATCGGTGAAGCCACCGGAGCCGAGGTCATCGCCGTGGCGGTTGACGTTGGACAGGGCGGCGAGTCCCTCGAGACCATCCGCCAGCGTGCCCTGGGCTGCGGCGCCGTCGAAGCCTACGTGGCCGACGCCTCCGACGAATTCGCCAACGAATACGCCATGCCCACCCTGAAGGCCAACGCCCTCTACCAGGGCCACTATCCGCTGGTGTCCGCCATCTCGCGCCCGGTCATCGTCAAGCACCTGGTGAAGGCCGCCCGCGAATTCGGCGCCACCACCGTTGCACACGGCTGCACGGGCAAGGGCAACGACCAGGTCCGCTTCGAAGTGGGCATCCAGACCCTCGGCCCGGACCTGAAGTGCATCGCACCGGTCCGCGACCTCGCCCTCACCCGCGACAAGGCCATCGCCTTCGCCGAGGAAAAGGGCCTGCCCATCGAGACCACCAAGAAGAACCCGTACTCCATCGACCAGAACGTCTGGGGCCGCGCGGTGGAAACCGGCTACCTCGAGGACATCTGGAACGCACCCACCAAGGACATCTACGACTACACCGCCACCCCGGAGTTCCCGCCGGCACCGGATGAGGTCACCATCTCCTTCGAGGCCGGCATCCCGGTAGCGATCGACGGCGTGAAGGTCACCCCGCTGCAGGCCATCAAGGAACTCAACCGCCGCGCCGGCGCCCAGGGCGTGGGCCGGATCGACGTCGTCGAAGACCGCCTGGTGGGCATCAAGTCCCGCGAAATCTACGAGGCACCGGGTGCCATGGCGCTGATCACGGCCCACAAGCACCTCGAGGACATCACCATCGAGCGCGAGCAGGCCCGCTTCAAGGCCACCGTTGGCCAGCGCTGGGCCGAGCTGGTCTACGACGGCCAGTGGTTCTCCCCCCTCAAGCGCTCCCTGGACGCCTTCATCGAGGACACCCAGAAGTACGTCTCCGGCGACATCCGCATGGTGCTCCACGGCGGCCAGGCCATCGTCAACGGCCGCCGCTCGGACACTTCGCTCTACGACTTCGACCTCGCCACCTACGACACAGGCGACACCTTCGACCAGTCCATGGCCCGCGGCTTCATCGAGCTGTGGGGCATGTCCGCCAAGGTTGCCTCCGGCCGCGACATCCGGGTCGCGGGTCAGTAGATGGCGTCCGCTACCAACGAAGGCGCGCTGTGGGGCGGCCGGTTCGCCGGCGGCCCTGCCGATGCCCTGGCGGCGCTGAGCAAGTCCACGCATTTTGACTGGCGGCTCGCGCGCTATGACATCGCAGGTTCCAAGGCGCACGCCAGGGTGCTGCACAAGGCCGGTCTGCTGGACGACGCCGAGCTGGAAGGCATGCTCGCGGCCCTCAGCCGGCTGGATGAGGATGTAGCCTCGGGCGCCTATGTGCCGGCGGAGTCCGATGAGGATGTGCACGGCTCGCTGGAGCGTGGCCTGATCGAGCGTGCCGGGACCCAGCTGGGCGGCAAGCTCCGCGCCGGCCGGTCACGGAACGACCAGGTGGCCACGCTGGGCCGGATGTTCCTGCGTGACCACGCCCGGATCATCGCCCGCGGTGTCCTGGCCACGGTGGACGCGCTGGTGGAGCAGGCGAAGGCCCACCACGGCGTGGCCATGCCGGGCCGGACCCACCTGCAGCACGCCCAGCCGATCCTGCTCAGCCACCATTTGCTGGCCCACGCCTGGGCACTGCTGCGCGATGTGCAGCGGCTACAGGACTGGGACAAGCGCGCCGGCGTCTCGCCGTACGGTTCAGGTGCCCTGGCGGGCTCCTCCCTGGGGCTTGATCCCGAGGCGGTTGCGGCGGATCTTGGTTTCTTCTCCGCGGCCCACAACTCGATCGACGGCACCGCTTCCCGCGATGTTTTCGCCGAGTTCGCCTGGGTGTGCTCCATGATCGGCGTGGACCTGTCCCGGATCTCGGAGGAAGTCATTCTCTGGGCCACCAAGGAGTTCTCCTTTGTGACGCTGCACGATTCCTACTCCACGGGATCGTCCATCATGCCGCAGAAGAAGAACCCGGACGTGGCGGAGCTGGCCCGGGGCAAGGCGGGACGCCTGATCGGCAACCTGACCGGGCTCCTGGCCACGCTCAAGGGCCTTCCGCTGGCGTACAACCGCGACCTTCAGGAGGACAAGGAGCCGGTGTTCGACGCCGCCGACACCCTGGAGCTCCTGCTCCCGGCCGTGTCCGGCATGATCGCGACCCTGACGTTCAACACCGAACGGATGGAATCGCTGGCACCGCAGGGCTTCGCACTGGCCACGGACATCGCCGAATGGCTGGTCCGCCAGGGCGTTCCGTTCCGCGAGGCGCACGAGCTCTCCGGCGCGGCCGTCAAGCAGGCCGAATCCCGCGGCGTGGAGTTGTGGGACCTGACGGACGAGGAGTACGCCGCCATCTCGGAGCACCTCACCCCGGAGGTCCGCACGGTCCTGTCCACGGAGGGCTCGCTGAACAGCCGCAACTCCCAGGGCGGAACGGCACCGGCCGCCGTCGAACGCCAGCTGGCAGCACTGGAAGCCGAGCTCGACGGCGTGCGGGAGTACGCAAAGTAACAACCCAACGCTCTCTCAATTAATGTCGCTTTTGGGCCATCGCTCTCTCACTTTCCCTAAGAAAGTGAGAGAGCGTAGCCGAAATTCGCGCATTAACTGAGAGAGCGTTGCGCGTTAATGGGCCGAGGACCCGCCGTTAGGGTGGAGCCATGAGCGAAACGTTCCGCAAGTTCCTTCGCACGCTTCCCGACTTCCCGGCCGAGCTTCCCGGCTTCGATCCGGACAAGGCGCCGCAGGACCCCACCGAACTGTTCAAACAATGGCTGGACGAGGCCCTGGCCGCGGGGGAGCAGCAGCCGCACGCGTTCAGCCTCGCCACGATTGGGCCTGGTGCCGGCGGCGGGCAGCAGCCGTCGTCAAGGATGCTGATCCTGAAGAACATCGACGACGACGGCTGGCACTTCGCCACGTCCCGCACGTCCAGGAAGGGCCGGGAGCTCGCAGCGGAACCCAGCGCCGCCATGAACTTCTACTGGGCCTCGCAGGGCCGGCAGGTCCGGGTGGCAGGGCCTGTGGCGGAACTGTCCGCAGAGGCATCGGCCCGGGACTGGGCGGAACGGCCGCGGGCCGACGGCAGTGAAAACCCCAACTGGCAGCTCTATGCCCTCCGGCCCGCCGAAATCGAGTTTTGGCAGGCCAGCAATGACGGCCAGCACGTCCGGCACCGTCTTGGCCCGGACGGCGCCCTTCCCGGCTAGGATGAGCGCCATGACAGCTCCCGAACCCGAACTCCTGCTCGCCGCACTCCATCAGGCTGCCGATAATGTCGCCGTCGATGTTGCCAAACTTAGTGACGCGGACGTCGAGGCGCCTTCCGCGCTTCCCGGCTGGACGAGGGGCCACGTCCTGGCCCATATGGCCGGGATCTCCAACGCGATGGCCCGGCAGCTTGAGTACGCCGCGCGCGGGGAAACCATTGAGCTGTACGACGGCGGCATGGCAGGCCGGAACAAGGCGATCGACATGGCTGCGGGCCACGATGCCGCCACCCACCGTGCAGACCTGACTGCCGCCTTGGATCGGGTGCTGCGGGCATTTGATGTACTGCCCGGCGTCAAGGACTCATCCGCCCACCAGACGGGCTGGTGGGCCCCCATCTCTTACCGCGGGGGAGTGGTCCTGGACGGCGGCCTCGCGCTATGGCGCGAACTCGTCATCCACAACGCGGACCTGCAAACGGGCAGAGGACCGGAAACCTGGAGCAGGCCTTTCTGCGAGCACCTGTTCGATTTCCTCGCGGCCCGCGTCCCGGCAGAGGACAAGCTGGTGCTGCAGCCGCTCGGACTGCCTCCGGTGGCCATCGGCAGCGGGAACCGGTCCACTGTGGTCAGCGGCATGATCACGGACATCGCCGCTTGGCTGGCCGGCCGCGAACCTACCCTGGGGAGCCTGCGCGCCTCCGCGGCGGCTGACGGCGTCGACCTGCCCGAACTCCTGCCATGGCCTGCAGGAACCCCAACCAGGTAGCGGCTCCGATTCTGGTTGCGCTATCAGTTTTGGTCCCCAAAACCCTGTTTTGGGGACCAAAACTGATAGCGCAAGGGGGACTCGAGCGGCGATCTGATCCGCGTCAGGCGGCCTCGCGCTTCAGCAGGCTCTCCTTGATGGGCAGTCCCCACCGGAAGCCACCCAGCGTACCGTCCGTCCGGATGACGCGGTGGCAGGGGACAAACAGTGCTGCGGCGTTGAACGCGCAGGCACTGGCCGCCGCCCGGACGGCTTTGGGATTGCCCGCCAGTTCGGCGTACTCGGTGTACGTCACCGGAGATCCCGGCTGCACCAGGCGCAACACGTCCCAGGCGTGGACACGGAACGGCCCCGACTTCTGCACCACGGGCACACGCATCGCGGGCCCCGGATCGCCCGCATAGAACGCCTCGACGGCTGCCGAGATGTCGCCGAGGCCGGTAACCAGTTCAACGGTGGCCGGCCGCAGCCACGGATGGATCTGCCCGGTCAAGTCGCCGGGTTTGTCGGTCCACCCGCTCGAAAGGACCGCCCCGTCCTGGGCCAGGATGGTGAACGGGCCGTCTGGCGTGGCCATCTGGAGCAATTGGGCTTTCATCGTGTCGCTTTCTCTGCGGTTCCGGTACCTGCACCGGGAGACTTTGTGGTGCCGCCCCGTCTGGGGACGGCTGCGGCGTGGGCCGCTGCCCGCCACAGGTGCATGGTGGCGTACGAGCGCCAGGGACTGACCTCGCGGAAGTCCGGGCTGACGGCGCCGGGGCCGTCGGCTGCCACAACTCCTTGGTCCAGGGCCCTTACCCCGTTCCGCACCGCCGCATCGTTGGCCAGGAAGATATCCGGGGCGCCGAGGACCCGCATGGCAAGGTACCCCACCGTCCATGGTCCCACCCCGGGCAGGGGCAGCAGCTTCGCACCCAGGCTGGCTACGTCGTCGCCGTAGCCGAAATCCAGGGTGCCATCAGCGAGGGCGGTGGCGGCCGTCCGGAGGGAGTCCGCGCGTTTCCTGGGTCCCCGCAGGAGTGCATGGCCGTCGGCTGCGATTTCGGCGGGAGTGGGAAACATCCGGTCGAGGCCGTCGCCGGGGCTTTGGCTGGAACGTCCGACGGCGGCCAGCTGGGTGAGTGCCGTCCGTGCCGCAGCGACGGTGATCTGCTGTCCAACCATTGCCCGGACAAGCATTTCGGCGGGGTCCAGGGCGCCGGGCATCCTGACACCCGGCGCGGCAGCCACTGAGGCGGAGAGCCGGCGGTCCGCTGCCAACGCGCTGTCGATCGCCACCGGATCGGCGTCCAGGTCGAAGAGCCGCCGGACGCGGCTGAGCAGTGCCGGCAGATCGCGAAGATCCACCGCGCCGATGGTGAGGGTCAGCGGCCGCCCCGGGGCACCGGCGTCGTACTCAACTCGAAAGCGTGCATCGCCCTGCGGCAGCCGCAGGGTCCGCGCATAAGAGGTAGCTGATCCTGCTTCGATTCCGGGGATGGCCCGTACAGCCAGGAACGTGAAAATGCCGGGGTCGAAGGGCTCGCGGTAGGGAAGGCTGAGGGTCAGGGCGGTGGAGCCGCCGGCTGCTTTGGCATGCCGGGCGGCACGGAGGGCGGTGGGGGTCATGTCGAAGACCTCCAGCATGGTTTCGTTGAACTGCCGGACGCTGCTGAAACCGGCAGCGAAGGCAACGTCGGCGAACTTCATGGACGTGGAGACCAGGAGGGTGCGGGCCGTCTGCGCCCGCCCGGCCCGGGCGAGCGAGAGGGGACCGGCGCCGAGCTCCTGGCTGAGGATGCGGTTCAGCTGCCGGGAAGAATAGCCAAGCCTGGTCGCCAGGCCATCTACACCGTCGCGGTTGACCACGCCGTCGTTGATCAGGCGCATGGCGCGGCCGGCAATGTCCTGGCGGACGTTCCACGCCGGGGTGCCGGGAACCGCCTCGGGGAGGCAGCGCTTGCAGGCCCGGTAGCCGGCGTCGTGGGCTGCGGCGGAGGTCTCGTAGAAGGTGACGTTCGCCGCCTTGGGCGTCCTGGCCGGACACGACGGGCGGCAATATATGCCCGTGGTCCGCACGGCAGTAAAGAACTGCCCGTCGAACCGGGTGTCCCTGGCATCAATTGCCCGGTAGCGCTGCCAGAAATCCATTCCTCCATCCTGCCAGCCCGGCGGAGCCGGAGCTAGCGGAAATCGGACATGGCCGTGGCGCTCCTTCTTTGCGTTGCGCCGCGTATCGCTGCTGATTTGGGTAGAGTCTGGCCATGAACACAAGCCCCTCGCCGGATCCGGAAGGGCTGCGGGAGTTCCTGTCCGGCGACGCCCGCGAATTGGCCCCGAGGCTGCTGGGTGCCGTCCTGACCCATGAGTCGAGGGATGGCAGGGTGTCCGTCCGCCTCACCGAGGTGGAGGCCTATCTTGGCCCGGAGGATTCACTGCATCCGGATCCCGGTTCGCACACCTACCGCGGCCCCACTCCCCGGAATGCCCCGATGTTCGGCCCGGCCGGGCACCTGTACGTCTACTTCACGTATGGGATGCACCACTGCACGAACATCGTGTGCGGCCCGGAGGGGGTGGCCTCCGCACTGCTGCTGCGCGCCGGGGAGATTGTGGAAGGGGTTGAGCTCGCGCGGCACCGCCGGACCACCTCAAAAAGTCCCGCCGACCTCGCCAGTGGGCCGGCGCGGCTGGCCAAGGCCCTGGGCCTGACCACGGCATACACCGGCAGGGACGCCCTGGGGCCGCCGTTCGGGCTGGTGCTCCCGGAGCGCCCGGTTGAGCATGTGAGCTCCGGGCCCCGGGTGGGGGTGTCCGGTGCCGGCGGATCGGAGGACTACGCCTGGCGGTTCTGGATCACCGGCGACCCCACGGTTTCCCAGTACAAGGCAGCGAAGCCCAGGCAGGCCAGGCAACACCTGCGTTAACGGAAATGGTTGTAGAATGGACGGTCTGTCTTTTGCGATAGGGGAACGTTAAATGCTCGACGCCGATTTGGCCCACGAACGGGACTATGTTGCCGGGCTGTATGCCCGGCTGGAGGAGCTCCGCGAGGAAAAGCGCAAGCAGTTGGCGCAGGTCCGGCGGGCCGGGGCTGTGGGCACTATGCAGAACGTTTCCGAACGTGACGCCTTCGCGGCTTTGTATGAGGACCGCCTGGCGCAGCTGGATGCGGTGGATGACCGGCTGGTGTTCGGCCGCCTGGACCTGGACTCCGGGGAGGCGCAGTACATCGGCCGCATCGGACTCACCACTGAGGACCTGCAGCGGCTCATGGTGGACTGGCGCGCGCCCGAAGCCGGGCACTTCTACCAGGCCACGGCCTTTGACCGGCAGGGCGTCCGCCGTCGCCGGCATCTGATCCTGCAGGGCCGCGAAGTCAAAGCCATCGAAGATGACGTCCTTGACGCCGACATGCTGTCCGACGACGAGTCCCTGCAGGGTGAAGGTGCCCTGCTCGCGGCCCTGAACTCCAAGCGCACGGGCCGCATGTCGGACATCGTGAGCACCATCCAGTCCGAACAGGACCGCATTATCCGGTCCTCCATTTCGGGCGCCGTGGTGGTCCAGGGCGGGCCCGGCACGGGCAAGACCGCTGTGGCGCTGCACCGTGCCGCCTATCTGCTGTACACCCACCGGGACCGCCTGAAGTCCGCCGGCGTGCTGCTGGTGGGCCCGTCGTCGTCGTTCATGAAGTACATCGAAAGGGTGCTGCCCTCCCTCGGCGAGACCGGCGTGGTGATGGCCAGCCTCGGGCGCCTGATGCCCGGCATCCACGCTGTCCCGGAACCCGACGCCGACGTCGCTGCCATCAAGGGCCGCCTGGACATGGCCAAGGTGGTGGCCAACGCCGTCGCCAACCGCCAGCGCATCCCCGCGGAAAACCGGATCCTGGAGGTGGACGGCCGCAAGCTGGTGCTGACCCCGCGCCAGGTCCGCCGTGCCCGCGAACGTGCCCGTTCCACCGGCAAGCCGCACAACGAGGCCCGCGTGACGTTCGTCAAGATCCTGCTGCGTGAACTGACAGAACAGATGACCGACCTGGTGGAAGCCGGCAACATCGGCAACAACGCCGACCGCTCATACCTGGCCGAGGACGTCCGCACCGCACGCGACGTGCGCATCGCCCTCAACCTCTGCTGGATGCCTATGACGCCCGAAAAGCTGATTTCAGAGCTCTTCAGCAAGCCCGCGATCCTTGAGTTCTGCACTCCGGACATGAGCCCCGCTGAGCGCGCCCTGCTGCTGCGCCCGGCCGATGCACCCTGGACCGAGTCCGATGTCCCGCTGCTTGATGAAGCCGCAGAGCTCCTGGGTGAGCTGGACCCGGCAGCCGGCCGTGGCCTGGCGCAGCAGGAGCACGACCGTGCCCGCGACCTCGCCAACGCCAAGCAGACGCTGGTCAACATGGAGGCCGCGGGAGTGGACCCGCTGATGTCCGCGGAGGAGCTGGCCGAGCAGAACCAGGAACAGGAAGCGCGCCTCACGGCTGCCGAGCGCGCCACCAGCGACCGCACCTGGGCTTTTGGCCACATCGTGGTGGACGAGGCGCAGGAGCTCTCGCCCATGCAGTGGCGCCTGCTGGTCCGCCGCTGCCCGTTGAAGTCCTTCACCATTGTGGGGGATATCGCGCAGACCAGTTCCGTGGCCGGAGCCAACTCATGGCAGGGCGCCCTTGCCCCGATGTTCGGGGACCGCTGGCAGCTGGAAGAGCTGACGGTCAACTACCGCACCCCCTCCCAGATTGCCGAGGCGGCGGTCCGGATGGCCAACGCCGCGGGGCTTGTGGTGTCCGCGCCCAAGGCCGTGCGGGAGGGGCGTTGGTCGCCCGTCATCGATGAGGTGGAGCCGGGCCAAGTGGTCAGCCGCCTGGTGGAGGTCCTGCCCGAGGAACTGGAAGCGCTCGACGGCGGCCTGCTGGCGGTCATCGCCGACGGTCACCTTCTGCCGGAGGCCACTGCAGCCCTGCGCGCAGCATATGGGCGCCGCATCGGCACCGGTGCCGGCAGCTACGAGCAGGACATTGTGGTGATCAGTCCCCGTGAAGCCAAGGGCCTGGAGTTCGACGGCGTGGTGGTGCTTGAGCCTGCCACGATGCTGAACCACGAGCATGGCAAAGTGGGGGACCTGTACGTGGCCATGACCCGCGCCACGCAGCGGCTGCGGCTGATTGCTGCCGAGCCTGTCCCGGCCGGCATCAAGCGCTGACCCTTCGTTTATTGTCCCGTCGCTTTTGTCTCGTGGCTTTTTGTCCCGCACGGCGGGCCAGGCGCCGGTGCCTCTGTTCAGGCGCCGGCGCCCGGTAATACTGCTAACTTAGAAGGCGTGCCAGAAATCAGCAGCCTCGAATCGCAACAGAACGACCCCACTTTTGCCAATGTTTGGCAGGAACTGAAGTGGCGTGGCCTGGTCCACGTCTCCACTGACGAAGCAGAGCTGGAAAAGCTCCTCGCCGGTGCCCCGGTCACGTACTATTGCGGCTTCGATCCCACCGCGCCGAGCCTCCACCTGGGAAACCTGGTGCAGCTGCTGGTGATGCGGCGGCTTCAGCTGGCCGGCCACAAACCCCTCGGGCTCGTGGGTGGTTCCACCGGCCTGATCGGCGACCCCCGCCCCACGGCCGAGCGCACGCTGAACACCAAGGACACGGTGGCCGAATGGGTGGGCTACCTTCAGGCGCAGGTGAGCCGGTTCCTCAGCTTTGATGGGGACAATGCGGCCCGCATGGTCAATAACCTGGACTGGACCGCGCCCTTGAGCGCCATTGACTTCCTGCGTGAGGTGGGCAAGCACTTTCGGGTGGGGACCATGCTGCGCAAGGACGCCGTGGCCTCGCGGCTGAACTCAGACGAGGGCATCAGCTACACGGAGTTCAGCTACCAGATCCTGCAGGGCATGGACTACCTCCAGCTGTTCCGGGACTACGGATGCATGCTGCAGACCGGCGGTTCGGACCAGTGGGGTAATCTCACCAGCGGCACCGAGCTGATCCGCAAGGTGGAGGGCAAGAGCGTCCACGCCCTGGGCACGCCTTTGATCACCAACTCGGACGGCACCAAGTTCGGAAAGAGTGAGGGTAACGCCATCTGGCTCGACGCCGGCATGTGCAGCCCGTACGCCTTCTACCAGTTCTGGCTCAACACCGCAGATGCTGACGTTGTGGACCGGCTTAAGGTGTTCACCTTCCTGACCCGGGCCGAGATCGAAGATATTGCGGCGGCTGTGGCTGAACGTCCCTTTGCGCGTGAGGGCCAGCGGAAGCTTGCCTTCGAAGTCACGGCCCTGGTCCATGGGGTGGAGGCTACCGAAAAGGTCATCGCCGCATCGGCTGCGCTCTTTGGGAATGGTGACCTGTCCGCACTGGACAAGCAGACGCTCCAGGCAGCTACTTCGGAACTCCCTTTCACCACTGTGCAGGTGGATGCCCTGGGAATCGTTGATCTGCTGGTTGCCTCCGGGCTCTCGGACAGCAAATCTGCTGCCCGCCGCACCGTTGGCGAGGGCGGTGCCTACGTGAACAACGAGAAGGTGCTCGATCCTGAAGCAGTCATCTCCGAGTCCGAACTCCTGCACGGCCAGTACCTGCTCCTGCGCAGGGGCAAGAAAAACCTGGCCACCGTGGAAGTACTGGTTCCCTAGCCCATAGCTGCCCACTTTGCACGCTCCTCCGCAGGCGATTTGCACGCCCGCGGAGGGGCGTGTATTGTTTTCTGAGTCGCCACCGCCGAGTGGCGGCAAACCCCCAACAAATAAGAAGCAATTCTTGGCCGCGCTAAGCGCGGATTGGAGAAATTGCTTCGTTTTTTGCTGGGCGGATTCATTCCACCGAGTGAATTCCGGGAAAACAACCGGATTTGCAAAGTGAAAATGAATGAAATAAGATTGAAACATCGCAGCGAAGAAATACGAAGTAAAAATTCATTGAATGAATTGTTTCGGGAATATTCGAATGTGTCTGTTGTTTGAGAACTCAATAGTGTGCCAAGTTTGTTGATACCAATTGTTTTATGAATTGGTTGAATTGACTGGATCGGTCCGCCCCTGTGGATGGGTCTGGTTTTTACAGCTGGTTTCAAATTTTTGCAGTCGGGTTTCCGCGTTTTCCCGTGGTGC